>JACMKN010000194.1 GCA_014380135.1 Deltaproteobacteria bacterium | reverse complement strand
TTGTTTTTTTCAAGCGCTCTTGATATGGCTTCTTTTACTGACAGCGTCTGCCCAGCCAAAGCTTGCCCAGCCATAAGCAACAGAATTGTAATTAAGATATAACTAACTCTCATGGATAGCTCCCCAAAAAAATATATATGAAAAACAATATATATAATGTTATGGGTTGTCAAGACATAAAAAAACGCCACGGCATTAGGCCATGGCGTTTTAAAACTCCCGCTATTTCCGTATATTACTTTACTATTACAAACTCACTTCGGCGGTTTTTGGCCCAAGCGTCTTCAGTGCTGCCCTGAACAGCAGGCTTTTCCTTGCCGTAACTGATTATGGAAAGCCGGTCTGCTTTTACGCCGAGGGTCGTAAGATACTGGAGTACCGATTTTGCACGACGCTCACCCAGTGCCAGGTTGTATTCGGCCGATCCACGCTCGTCGCTATGACCTTCGATCTGGATTTTTGCGTCGGCTTTTGATTTCATCATGATTTCAGAGTTTTTATTGAGAACGTCACGAGCATCCTGACGCAGGTCGGCTTTGTCGAAATCAAAATAGACCGCCTCAAAACCTGTTTCAGCTTCAACCGGCTTGACTTCCGGCTCAGTCTCTTGCGCCGGAACAATTGGTTGTTCCATCGGCTTGGGTTGCTCGACAGGCATGGCCTGCTCAACTGGTTTGACTTCCGGCTTGGCAACCTCCACCTTCGGTACGAGACCCTCGTCGCTCTTCACCACTTCCTTGTTTGCGCAACCACCAACCAGCAGTACTGCCAGACTGATCCCAATTAACTGAACTACGATGTTTTTTTTCATACTATTCTCCTTGGGCTGTCAAATGAGGCGAATCGCCTTAAAACCATCAAATTTTGGCTGAATTATACATATTAACGCTAGTATTGCAATCTATAACAAAATATAACCTTTATTTTCAAGCACTTCAACGCGGCGACCAAGCTGGCTGAGAGTGCCCTCCCTTACCTTGGCTGACCTTGGTCTGTCCGCTGCCATCTGCGCGCATGACGTAGATCCCCTCCCCGCCGTTTCGCTTTGAACCGAAGGTAATAAATCGTCCATCCGGAGACCAAGAGGGATTTTCATTGTTCCCCTCACTGGTTAACTGTGTGTCTCCGCTGCCGTCCGGAGCTATGGAATATATCTGAAAACCTCCATGAGAGCGGGTGTAGGCGATTCTGTCACCCTTGGGAGACCAGCGGGGATTCACATTGTAGCTGCCGGATGTCGTCAAACGCCTGAGATTGGCGCCGTTTGCATCCATTATGAATATCTGGGGCTTGCCGAGGCGATCGGAAACAAAGGCGATCCGCTTGCCATCGGGTGACCAGGCGGGATAGACCTCAAGCGCGGAGCTCACAGTCAGTCGCACCGGGTTGCTGCCGTCCTTGGCAATAGTGTAAATTTCCGCATCGCCATCCTTGCTGAGTGCCAGAGCAATTTTGTTGCCGTCGGGGGACCAACTGCCGGTGATATTGAGCCCCTTGCGTCTCGAAAGGGGAACTTCGGCAGTGCTGGAAAGGGTCCGTCGGTAAAGGTCGGGATTACCACGTTTGTAGGAGGTGAATATTATCTCCCGGCCGGTCGGAGCAAAATCCGGATTAAGATTGATGGAACCGTTTCTGGTCAACGGCAGGGGATTGTGGCCATCCCAATCCATGATCGATATTTCCTTGTTTCGGGTCTGGGTCGATACAAACACGATCCTGGATGTAAAACAACCCTTTTCGCCGGTAATTGCCAGAAGTATTTCGTCGGCAAAGGAGTGGGCAAACCGCCGCAGTTCTTTCGTTTTACCGAGATAACGTTTGGCCGTCATCAGTTTTCGGTTAAGAACATCATACAGGCGAAACTCAATCGTCAATTCATCACCCTTGAGACTGTATTGGCTGCGTACCAGCAGATCAAAGCCCCCATTCGACCAGGATTTAAAATCTGTGTCGGCCAGGGTTATGCCGGCGGAGAGCGGCTGAAGCTCTCTGCTCTCCGTGACAACCACGCCGGACATGTTCATGTCAAACTGTAATACATCGGTGATATTCTTGGCAGATCCGGCAGAAGATGCGGAAAGCTGCGCGTGCGGAGTATCCACGGCAAGTTTCAGCTGACGGTTGCCGGGAGCGGTGATCTCAATATAAGCGGATTGAGCCTGAAGAATTGTCGGAAGAGCAAGAAACAGTATCAGACAGAATAGATAACGCATTAATACCTCATTTACCACGGTTGGTGGTGATCCCCTGTGGTTTGAAAACGAAAACACCTTCGAATTGTTTTTTATCAGGTGGAGGGGTGAACTTTTCACTGGCCATATCGATGGCACGCAGTACCGCCAGTTCGAAGGCCCGATCGCCGCTGCTGCGCTCGGATATTCGCCTGGACAGCTTTCCGCCGGAATCAATAAAGAGCCGCACGATCATTTCCGGGTTTTTAGTGGAGTAGCTGATGGTGTCACGAAATGCATCTTTCAGGCGAGACTGGATATAAGCGGTATAATCACTGCCCTGCTCTGTACCGCTGGCAGCAGGCATACCGGACTTACCGCTGCCAGCGGACTTGAGTTTACTGCGCAGGCGCTCCATTACGGCGTCTTCGCGGCGAGCTTCGAGACCTCTTTCCAGTTTTGCAACACGCTCTGCCAAGGCGGCTTCAGAGCTTTCGGCAGCACTTTGCGCCACCCGGGGATCCGGTTTTGCCGCTGTCTTTGCACTCGGTTTAGGTTTCTCCGGCAAATTCATTGCACTAACCGGAGCGACCGGAGGTGGTGGAGCGATTTCGGTCTCATTTCCCTTTTGAGTGGGGCTTCCGGCACGTGGGTTAGCCACCGGCAGGTTGACCACATCCACATAATATGTTTCCTGTACAACCATGTTTACCGGGAACAGTTTTCCCCACCACAACAGCAACAAAAAAACCGCCAGGTGGATGACGGTGGAAACAATACAACTGACACCCATGCCGGTGTCGACTTTAGCCGGCCGAGTGGTCATTATTTAGCGGCCGGTTCCGTTACCATGCCGAGGCGCTCGATACCGGCGCCTTTGATGTCGGCCATGGCCCGTACCACTTCGCCATAGGGCACACTGGCATCAGCCTTGAGAAAGACCTCTTTCTTGGCTCGCGAGGCGAACATGGTTGCCAGTCTGGCTTTAAGATCACCGGCTGGCACCTCGTCCTTGTTGATGTAGATCTTGCCGGATTTGTCAACACTGACGACAACCGACTCTTCAGCCGGAGTCATGGCCTTGGTATCGGCTTTGGGAAGGTTGACCTGCACTCCCTGCTGCATCATCGGCGCGGTCACCATGAAGATCACCAGCAGCACCAGCATCACGTCCACCATGGGGGTGACGTTGATTTCGGCCATGATACCCCGGTTGTCATTGCGTCCACCCATGGCCATGGCTTATTTCCCCGTTATATTGCGCTGCACGATGTTAAGGAACTCGGTGGAAAAACTGTCCATCTCATTGATCAGAACGCGGATTTTGTGCTGGAAGTGGTTGTAGGCCATAACAGCAGGAATGGCGGCCACCAGGCCGATGGCGGTCGCGACCAGCGCCTCGGCAATACCGGGTGCAACAACTGCCAGCGATGCGGAACCGGTCCGGCCGATCCCTTCGAAGGCGTTCATGATACCCCAGACCGTTCCAAACAGCCCGATAAAGGGGGATGTTGAGCCGGTGGTAGCCAGAAAAGTCAGGTATTTTTCAAGACGGGTGATCTCGGAGTTGGTGGCGCGGCGCAGGGCTCGCGAGACATTCTCGATCCCCCCCAGGTCCGTGCTGAGAGCACTGCCTTCACTTGCTCCGTCACCTTCGACAACTTTTTTGAGTTCGCCATAGCCTTCGTTAAATAATACCGTCAAAGGAGAGTTGGCAAATCGGTCCACCTGGGAGGCGATAGCGTCAAAGCGCTTCGATTTCCAGAAAAAATCCATAAAACGTACTGATTCGCTATTGGCACGTTGTACCTGAATAAATTTGAACATGATAATAGTCCACGAAACAACCGAAAAGCCGATCAGGATCAGAAGAACAATTTTAACGATCAGGCCGGCGCCGAGCAATAAGGCCACGTATGGTACCTCCCTATGCGTGATAAAAATAAAAACCTAGTACTTTCAATGAGTCAAGTCAAGCTAAAACAGGCCATGCCTCATGCCAGGTGGCCTGTAGCGGGCATTTCGATCACAATGTTGTCGAGAATCTTCTCCGCCAGTTCATCCTTGGACATGAGACTGCATTCCGTGCTGCGGCCGTCCCGAAAGAGCAGCAGGGCACGGTTGTTGTCTACATTGAAACCGGCGTCGGCCTGACTGACATCATTGGCCACGAGCATGTCCAGGTTTTTTACCTTGAGTTTTTTAGCGGCATGCTCAGCCAGATTATCGGTCTCGGCGGCGAATCCGACCAGGAACGGACGCATTTGCATCGCGCCCAGTTCTGCCAGAATGTCAGGGGTTTTACAGAGTTCAATCGTCGTTGTTTCAGACTGTTTCTTGATTTTGGTCGAATTGCGCTCTACGGGACGATAATCAGCTACTGCAGCAGCCTTGATTACGATATCACAGCGGCTTACATGCGACATGACCGCGGCCTGCATCTCGCAGGCACTCTCAACACAAACCATTTCAGCACCGAGCGGAGCAGGCAGGCAGGTGGGTCCGCTGACCAGTATAACATGTGCTCCCCGTCGAGATGCGGCACGTGCCAGGGCATACCCCATCTTGCCGGAGGAGTGGTTGCTGATGTAGCGTACCGGGTCGATTTCTTCACGGGTCGGTCCGGCAGTGACCATCACCGTACGCCCGGCCAGATCCTTGGGAGTCAATACAGCCAGCGCCGCCTCGAAGATCGTCTCCGGTGCCGCCAGTTTGCCTTGCCCTTCCCATCCGCAGGCCAGGCTTCCACAGACCGGATCAACAAAAAGGTGTCCGAACCGGCGCAGCCTATCTTCGTTTTCACGGTAGACAGGGTTGGTGTACATGTTGACATTCATGGCCGGGGCGATCAAAAGCGGAGCCTTGGTTGCCATGACGGTGGTGGTGAGCATGTCATCGGCTATTCCGCAGGCGATTTTGCCAATCACGTTGGCTGTGGCGGGTGCAATAATGAACAGGTCGGCCCGGTCGGCCAGCGTTATATGACCGATTTCCCTTTCGGCGATCAGATTGAAAAGCTCCGTATGAACCGGGTTGGAGGAGAGCGTCTGAAATGTGAGTGGCGTGACAAACTCCTGGGCAGCGCTGGTCATGATGACGTGCACATCAGCACCGGCTTTGGTTAATAGTCGCAGCAGTTCAACCGCCTTGTAGACCGCAATGCCGCCGCTGACTCCCAGTATGATCCGCTTATCCTTTAGGTTATCCACATGAACCTCAAAAATAGGGATTGCAGCTTTTTTCGTGACCAATGGTCGTGTCAGGACCATGCCCAGGGTATGCGACCACTTCATCCGGCAGGGTAAACAGCTTGGTGCGAATCGATTCCAGCAGCTGCTCATGCGAGCCGCCCGGCAAATCTGTACGTCCGATGGAATCGGCGAAGAGAGTGTCGCCGGTAATGATCCTGTTTTCATTCTCAAAGTACAGGCAACAGCCACCCTGAGTATGACCCGGTGTATGCAGAACTTTCAGGCGGCAGTCTCCAAAGCTGACTTCCATGCCATCGGTCAGAAACTCGTCCGACTCAGGCGAATTTTCGCCCTGCATGCCGTACATGCGAGCAACTTCAGCCACCCTGCCCAGCATGGGGGCATCATTTTGGTGAATCAGAAGACGGGCACTGAAAGCAGCTAGTGCCTCACGGTTGCCCCCCACGTGATCAAAATGACCGTGAGTGTTAATGATGGTGTGTACCTTCAGCCCATGTTTCTTGACAGTTTGATCAATAAGTTCGAAATCTCCCCCCGGATCTACGACGATACCTTCTCTGGTTCTCTCACACCCCAGAACAAAACAATTTACTGATAGTGGCCCAACGACTATCTCTTCAAAAATCATATCCAGCTCCCCTAAGATTGACATCTTTATTGAACCTGCTACAATGGCTTCCCAGTCATTCAGGAGGATTTACCAATTATGAGCAAGAAACCATGTGTTGATCAGGACAGTTGTATCAGTTGCGGGCTGTGCCTATCCACCTGTCCCGGGGTATTTCGTTTTAACAGTTCCGGAAAATCAGAGGTATACGACCCGACCGGCGCATCCGAGCAGGAGATCCAGCAGGCCATTGACGGCTGCCCGGTCCAGTGCATCAGCTGGAAATAATACACCACACCGAAAAGGAGTATTCGAATGGAACGTTGGATCTGCACCATCTGCCAGTATGTCTACGACCCCGCGCTGGGAGACCCCGACCG
>JACMKN010000193.1 GCA_014380135.1 Deltaproteobacteria bacterium | reverse complement strand
TCCTCTTCCTGCGCCTGCTGGTTCTTCCCTTGTGTCCAGCCACCGCCAGGGACAAACACATGAGGGAACTCCATCCCTTTGGCTGAATGCACCGTACTCAGAAAAACTCCGCTACCGACCGCCTGTTCGCGCCGCTGTGGTTACTGCAAAAGCACTATCGTGCAGGCAGGTCTTGTTGTTGCGCAGTACAATACCAATATGCGGATAGATACTGGGTTCGACATGTGCGCCGATGGCTTGCGACACATCACGCAGGGTCTTTTCATTTGCTTCCAGGCCAACAACACGCCCGTCAGGAGCAATCCCAATCCAAAGTTCGCCGGCACCGTGCTTATTGAGAATGGCAACCATCGAAATCAGCCCTTACTTCAGCTCTCCCAGGCTTTTCTTGAGTTCGACGGTTTCGCTTTCCCGCAGCTGAACTGTCAGTTCAGAACTCATACCCCAGCCCTCCCAGCTTCTGCCGGATCAGCCGACTGGTTATACTGCATTGCTTGGAACAAGATGCACTTCAAGCTTGCACCCAACCGCTTGAGCATATTTTTTCAACGTTGCAATGGTTGGTGAATGGCCATTTCCCGAAAGCGCCGTTTCCAGTCGTGTCACTGCCGGTGCCTTTGTTCCCATTTTTTCAGCGACTTCAGCCTGTGTAAGACCTGTCTTCTGACGCGCCAGCAGGAGTTCACGCAGTAAATTAAACTCGGTATCCAGTTCATTGTATGCAGCGTTGAATTCCGGATCTTTTTTCCACTCTTCAACCATCTGTTTATGGGTTTTTGTCGGTTCTGTTTTTTTCATGGCGCCATTATCTCCTTTT
This sequence comes from Deltaproteobacteria bacterium, assembly GCA_014380135.1. Taxonomy (GTDB): domain Bacteria; phylum Desulfobacterota; class Desulfuromonadia; order Geobacterales; family Pseudopelobacteraceae; genus JACRCG01. Next base: position 6,755 of record JACMKN010000193.1, on the reverse strand, counting down.
GCCGACGATGGGCGAGTTCAAGCTCCCGCTTTGGGGTTTCGTTTGTCTTCTTTATGAACGAATGTAGCATAACTATTTTTCTTCCTACCTTCATGCAATAGAACACTCTGGCAATCCCCTCGCGCCCCTTCGGCCGCAGTTCAAACAATCCTCCTCCCATCGCCCGTGAGTGCGGCATGCGTAGATCAAGTCCAAACTCTTCCAGCAGATTAGCGAGGCGGGCGTATGAAGCTCGGATACCAGCAGGCAAGGATTCAATCTCCAAACGAACATCTTCGCTGTAGTAGTCAATTATCCAGGACATAATTACCTCATAACATATTTGTTATGTTTGTTCAATGTAAAATCAAAGGAGCGATCAGCACCCTCGCAGCACTCTCGGGGTCAAGTCTTGAAAAATCATTTTTCTCAGAAGGACACCCTCTTAACAAAAAACCGCCCCACCCTGAACTATCCCGGTCTGAGCCTCATGCCACTTAATCAATTGCGGCCCCATTGATACGCTCGATAACCTGGATCGTCAAACAGCGAATGTTTAAAAAAAGCGGCAGCGGCTCAGGACGCCCCTGACTTATGGTGGTAAAGTATTGCTGCACTGCCGTGGAGAACACGGCCAGGCACAATCGAAACTGCAGCCCAGGAGCGATATGTCATGAAGCTGAAGAAGTGGCCGGACACTTCGGCTGGATTCAGGGAGGTGTGCAAACTATGATCAGAAATGAAAAAGAATATTTTACCGGCTGTCTTCTGGGTGGCGCTGTCGGTGATGCCTTGGGCCGGCCGATAGAGTTTGAAGGTATGGAAGAAATCATTAAAGTATTCGGGCCGGACGGCATCCTGGATATGGTGCCGGGCGAAGGCGGCCTGTTCGAGATAACCGACGACACCCAGATGACTCTTTTCACTGCCGAGGGACTGCTGCGGGCCTGGACTACTGCCCGGCATAATGGTGGAGTCCCGGACTTTGCCGCTGCTGTCAGGAGATCGTACCTATGCTGGCTGAAGACGCAGGGTGAAACAGCCATCTCTTCGAATCCTGGAATATTCGCTGATGGCTGGCTGCTGTCCATAGAAGGACTGCACCGACGACGAGCACCCGGCGACACCTGCTTGTCCGCCCTGCGGAAAGGCTCCCTCTCCGAAAACGGGATTGCTGCCAACAACAGCAAAGGGTGCGGAGGGATCATGCGGGCCGCCCCGGCGGGACTCCTGGCCGCCCGGATCAACAATGGCGACAGTGCAGGCACCGCGCGACTGGCCTTCGAGATTGGCTGCACCACGGCGACCCTGACCCATGGCCACCCGTCCGGCTATTATCCGGCCGGAGTACTGGCGGCAGTCATCGCAACGGTTATTGCCGGCGGATCAATTGAAGATGGCATCAGTACCAGCCTCGGCATCCTGGATGGCCGCATCGGATCAAGGGAAACCATCGACGGCGTCCAGTCGGCACTCGACCTCTGGTGGAATCAGGATCTGACACCATCACCTGGAGTCATTGAATCACTGGGAGAAGGCTGGACCGGCGAGGAGGCCTTGGCGATTGCCCTGTACTGTGCACTGGTTGCAGGGGATGATCTTGTGAAGGGTGTGCGGCTGGCCGTCAACCATTCCGGTGACTCGGACTCCACCGGATCCATCACCGGCAACATCCTGGGTGCGCTGCTGGGCGAACAGGCCATTCCCCACGACTGGATGAAGCAGCTGGAACTGGTTGACGTCATCAGGCAGGTCGGGAATGATCTGTTCACGAGCTTCGAGGGTACTTCAAGCTGGCTGAAGAGTTATCCGACTTGACATAAAATCAGCGCAACATACTAAAATATAGATGCTTTAAGTAACATTAAAGAGTGGTTGACTCACTGTCGGGTACAGGAGGCCGACATCAAACCCCCAAAAAAAAGGATGCCATGATCGGCATCCCTAATATAAATCTGGTTTCACTGAATTCAGCGACTTGCAATCGATGGCAAAATAATTCCTAAAATCATAAAGCCCCAGAAAATGATCGGTACCAGCTTGGCAAAGATCTTCTCGCAGGATGTTGCACATTCCTTAATACTTGTTGGTTTAAGCTCAAACGTTCTCAATACGATCTCTTCATTCATTCGAATCACCTCCTTTTTAGTGTCGCCGGGACGCAACACATCAAAACAGTGGAGAGTCCAGTACGTTCGGTTGTCGATCCGTTTTGTGGTCAGAATAGGCTTTTCCGCAACCAGCTTTTTTCAAATGCTTTTTGCTGCAGCTTCTAATGCTGATCGTCAGTTGACACCCTTGCGTGCTGGGCACTTATGTAATCCAAAATATGAAGAAACTCGGTCTGTGTTATTATAACTGGAATTTGTTAATTGGAAAGAATTTATTCATAAGAGCATAAATATTGTCCGGGCACAAGAAGAAGTTTCTACCCAACGGTTCCGAAAACTTGCCCGACAGCATATCGTTATCAGCATCAGAGGCAAGCAGCTCTTTCAGAATCCGGCGGGACAACAAATGATCTCCTGCAATCAGGCATTTCACAATCCAACTCCCCTTCTTTTACGGTGTAATGATTTTATGGCGCCCATAAAAAAAGGCGAAGCCATTGTCGGCTCCGCCCTATTACACTTCATTATAAATTCCGGTTATCTGCCCTATTCTGCAGAAACTTTAGTTCCGTCCAGATTGTATCCAAGTGCTTCTTTGCGGGAGAGCTTGATCTTGCCGTTTTTGTCGATGCCGATGCATTTTACCAGTACCTGGTCGCCTTCGTTCATCACATCGGTGACAACCTTTACCCTGGCGGTGTCAAGCTCGGAGATGTGAACCAGTCCGTCAGTACCGGGCATGATTTCAACAAAAGCGCCAAAGTCCATGATCTTGCGAACGGTGCCCATGTACAACTTACCCTCTTCGGCTTCGTCGGTCAGGCCGCGGATCATCTGAATGGCCAGGTCGCAGGCTTCCTTGTTGGTGCTGGCGATGTTGATGCGGCCGGTATCTTCGATATCGACGGTAACGCCGGTGGTTTCGGTGATGTTGCGGATATTCTTGCCGCCGGTGCCGATGACGTCGCGGATCCGGTCGGTTTTGATCCAGATAGTCGTGATGCGCGGAGCGTAGGATGACATTTCGGCGCGCGGCGCGGCCAGCGTTTCAGCCATCTTGCCCAGAATGTGCAGACGTCCTTCGCGGGCCTGTTTGAGTGCCTGCTGCATGACCTCTTTGGTTACGCCACCGATCTTGATGTCCATCTGCAGGGCAGTAACACCCTCGGCAGTTCCGGCCACCTTGAAGTCCATATCGCCCAAGTGATCTTCGTCACCCAGTATGTCGGACAGGATCGCAAATTTGTCGCCTTCCTTGATCAGACCCATGGCGATGCCGGCCACCGGGGCTGTTACCGGAACACCGGCATCCATCAGCGACATGCAGCCGCCGCAGACGGCCGCCATGGAAGAGGAACCGTTGCTCTCCAGTGTTTCGGCAACGATACGAATCGTGTAGGGGAAATCATCGTGCTGGGGAATAACGGCCGACAGGGCCCGCTCGGCCAACATGCCGTGACCGATCTCGCGACGGCCGGGAGCCAGGCGGAAGCTGGTCTCGCCCACCGAGAACGGCGGGAAGTTGTAATGCAGCAGGAAGCGTTTGCGGGACTCGCCATAAAGTGAGTCGATGCGCTGCTCGTCGCTGGATGTACCCAGGGTCGTAGTTACCAGCGACTGAGTTTCACCACGGGTAAACAGGGCCGAACCATGGACGCGCGGCAGCAGACCGGCTTCGGTGCTGATCGGACGAACGGTGGTGGTTGTACGGCCATCGATACGGATGCCGGTGTCGAGGATGTCGGCACGTACACGCTCGTACTCGAAGTCGCCCAGGAAAGCTTTGATCTGCTTGGCCGAACCTTCGAACTCCTCCTTGAGGGCCTCGATGGTTTCGGTCTTGATCAGATCGATCTGATTGTGGCGTTCCTGCTTGGTTTTCAGCTTGACCGACTCGCCCATCCGGTCGTAGGCCAATTCACGTACCCGAGCCAGGAGCGGCTCGTTAACGGTTATCGGAGCAATCTCACGTTTGGCAACACCGGCCTTGCGCTGCAGCTCATCCTGAGCCTCAATCAGCGGCAGCACCGCTTCCTTGGCAAAGAAGATCGCGTCCAGCAGATCTGCTTCAGAAACAAACTTGGCTGAACCTTCAACCATGATGACCGCATCGCGACTGGCAGCCACAACGATTTCAATATCGCTGTTTTCTAGCTCTTCAGCAGATGGGTTGCAGATCAGCTTGCCGTCTACACGACCGACCTTCACGCCGGCAATCGGACCGGAAAAAGGGGCATCCGAGATTGTCAGGGCAGCCGAGGCGCCCAGCATGGCAAGAATGGCGGGGTCATTATCTTTGTCTGCCGACACGACGGTCGCCATGACCTGGGTGTCATTCAGGAAGTTTTCCGGAAAAAGCGGACGGATCGGGCGATCGATCAGGCGGCAGGTCAGTGTTTCAGGATCCGAAGGACGTGCCTCACGCTTGAAAAAACCACCCGGGATCTTGCCGCCGGCATAGGCCTTTTCGGTATAATTGACTGTCAGAGGGAAAAAGTCCTGCCCCTCTTTGGCCGTTTTTGATGCCACGGCGGTTACCAGAACCACTGTGTCGCCGCAACTGACCACAACGGCGCCACTGGCCTGCTTGGCCATCTTGCCGGTAGACATCGTAATTGTTCTGCCGCCAAACTCAACCTGTACAATCTGTTCCATATTCGATTCTCCTCTGCGGTTGCGTTGGGGCCGTCGCTACAATTCCCCCTAAAAATGTTAGGAGGAACTCTACCCACGTCCCCAACAAAAATAAAAAGGGCCGCGAAGCCCTCTTTCATAAATGAGCACAGCAATAAATGGTGTCGGCAATATACCTGCATGAAACAGGTATACTGCCTTCCATTACCTGCGTATGCCGAGTCGTTCGATAACCTTCTTGTACCTGTCCAGCTCTTTGCCCTTCAGGTAGTCCAGAAGGCGCCGCCTCTGGCCGACGAGCTTCAAAAGTCCGCGACGGCTGTGGTGGTCCTTTTTGTGGATCTTGAAATGCTCGGTCAGATAAGTTATCCGCTCGGTCAGAATTGCAATCTGAACCTCCGGAGAACCTGTGTCACTTTCATGTTTCTTGAACTCGTTGATGATTTCCTGCTTCTTTTCGGTTGCCAGCACTGTCTATACCCCCCTTCATCTGCGTTATGTGTCAGAATAATGAAAATTATTCCTTATTGGAGCTGATTTTAATATCATATAACAACTGATAAGTAAATACCTATCTGTCACAGCCAAACATCATTGTAGCATCTGGTCCCAATGCGGACCATCACATCTGGAAGTGGCCGATCGGCCGGAGATAATTTCAAAAAACTTCTTGACTCCAAGCCCGGTTTCAGTTTATTTAATCGGTTCCTTATGGTGGCTATGGTGAAGCGGTTAACACTTACGACTGTGACTCGTACATGCGAGGGTTCAAATCCCTCTAGCCACCCCAAATAATTCACAACTGACTTAATTACCAGTTGTTTTAAAAGGCCTGCTCCTGAACCTCACTTTGAGGTTCAGGAGCAGGCCTTTATCCGTTTTAACCCCTTTCCGACGGAAACTTTAGCCCTGTTCGGGTGGAGAAGGCGGTGAGATTTGCGGCGGCGACGGAGGTGACACCTGCGGCGGCGAAGGTGCAGACACAGCCGGAGGAACGAAGTCGGTGGTGGGAGCTGCATCTGTTTCGGTACGACTCCCTCCGCCGCAACCGCCGAGCGTCATTGCCGTTGTGAAAAGACACATCGAACAAATGGCAAGCATTCTGTATTTTTTCATACAATCACCCCCGGCGGATATGGTGAACGGGTATGACTCACTGCTTTCCGAGGGAAAAAAACTGCGGAAAGCGGATCGGAATGGCGACAATCGTCTGGATATCCGGTGCGTCACGGGTAAGGCCGATAGCTACCGATACATCCAGGGATACCGTGGGTGTAAAGGTATAAGTGGCCCCGATCCGCAGGTTTCCCGGAAAAAGAGTTGAGCCGGGGATCTTTACGCCGTTAACCTCAGATCCTTCGGTAAAGCGCTGCTCCCATACGAAATTGATCGACGTGTCCAGATTGAGCGCCAAGGCCAGTCCGAGATTGAGACCATACGTATCTCCTGGAACAAGCCTCCCCTGCGGTGTGGAAGCGGGTAAATTCAGGGAATAGAGGAGGCTTCCGAAAACGGCTGCCGGTTCTCTCACCTTTACCGCTGTCAGCATGAATTGAAGAGCGTTGTAACCGGTGCCAAGTGCCAGTTCATCGTTTTGCAGACGGAAGGGACCGCGTCCGGAGTCGCTCTTCCAGCGGACAGTGCCGAGAATATCGGGAATCCAGCCCTTCTCCCGGACGAGTTGATGGCTTAGAGCCAATTCCACATCGCCCACCCCGAAGTCTTCCACGGTCCGTTCCGTGGTATCTCCCCGCACGGTTCGCTCGGACTCATAGCGCAGGGGAATTCTGGATTCCACCTGAAGGTCTTCCGGCAGACCAACACGCAAGGTGAGCGCAGGCATTAGAAGATTACGGCGTACCCTGTCCGAAATAATCTCCCCAATTACCAGGGTCGATTCGATGGAAACCCCGTCAATGCTGATGTTATCGGCGGAAGCGTGGATATACGTCAGAGAGGGTTCAATCTCTAGGGTGCCGGCAGGCAGGAGGAGTCCGCTCCGTTCGATCAGAGTCCGCTCCAGGGCGGCCT
>JACMKN010000192.1 GCA_014380135.1 Deltaproteobacteria bacterium | reverse complement strand
GGATACATAAATAAACCGACTTCGAAAGCGAGATATGGCCAAAATACTTATCATCTATTCAACCACCGACGGTCACACCCAAAAGATCTGCAGTCGGCTGCAGGACGTGACCGAACGGATGGGACATCGGGTTACGCTTTGCTCCGTCACGGATTGTCACCGTCTCGATCTTCGCTCTTTCGACAAGATCGTGATCGGCGCCAGCATCCGCTATGGCAAGCACAGCCCGCGGGTGACCGAATTCATCGAAAAGAACAGGGAACTGCTCGACAGCAAACCCAACGCCTTCTTCTCGGTAAACGTTGTGGCGCGCAAACCGGAAAAGAACCGGCCGGAAGCCAATCCCTACCTGCAGAAATTTCTCAAACGCATCTCCTGGCAACCCAGGGAGCTGGCGGTCTTTGCCGGCAAGATCGATTATCCGAGTTACGGTTTTCTCGACAGAACGATGATCCGGCTGATCATGTGGATGACCAAGGGGCCGACCGATCCCCAGGCCGTGGTGGAATTTACCGACTGGCAACAGGTAGAGGAATTCGGACGGCTGGTCGGCAAGATGAAGCGGACAAGTCCATAAAAATCTGATAACAGCTTGTTTTGTAGTTATAAGTAAAGTATATTTACCTTAAATCGCTACTTTAAGGACAAATACGACAATGATCATACCTACTGCCGAACTTATTGCAGTACTCCGCCAGTACAACCCTTGGTGGTCGGGAGGACGCTTTCAGGATTTACCCTCCTGGCGCCGGGCTGCGTTCCGTGAGGTTTCCGAGTGGCTGAATGATCCGCCAGCCGGTCGGGCGCTTCTGCTTTCCGGTGCCCGCCAGATCGGTAAAACGACACTATTACTTCAGGCCATTGAGGTACTTCTTGCCCAAGGAGTACCATCCTCCAACATCCTCTACGCCACCTTTGACCATCCGCTTCTGAAGTTGATCGGCCTGGATGGCCTGCTTCAGCTCTGGCGAGAGTTTGAACCTGCGCGGGAGGGGGTGGAATACCTTTTCCTGGACGAGATCCAGGCCACCAAGGACTGGCAGGTTTGGCTGAAGCATCAGGTTGACTTCGAAAAGCGTCGCCGTATTGCAGTGACCGGATCAGCCACGCCTTTGGAGATGGAGGGGCAGGAGTCCGGTGTCGGTCGCTGGCACACCATCCGGTTGGCGACGCTCTCCTTTTATGAATACCTGCAGATCCGCAACGACCACATTCCAGCGCTGCCGGCGGTGAACTCTCTGGCCAGCCTGTTTACGAAGAGCCCTGCCTGGTTCGCCAGGTATGGCGAAGAATCCCGTCCACTGACCGGGTTGTTCTATGAGTATCTGTTGCGTGGCGGTTTTCCGCAGAGTGCGTTGGTTAGCAGTATACCGATGGCACAGAAGCTTCTGCGCGAAGACATTGTCGACAAAGTACTGAAGCGGGATATGACGGCGCTGTTCGGAGTACGACGGGTTCTGGAGCTGGAACAGACATTTCTCTATCTCTGTCTGCATGATGGGGGCCTGCTGGATATGCAGGTACTCTGCAAGAACCTGGAAGTTAAGAAGCCAACCGCCACCAACTTCATTGCGCTGCTGGAGGCTACGCACCTGATATACCGCCTGCTCCCTTTTGGCTACGGCAAGGAGATACTCAGAGCCAGGGCCAAGGTCTATCTGGCCGATGCTGCCATAGCCCCCAGCGTACTGCTAAAAGGAAAAGGATTGCTGGAGGATGCAAATATGCTGGGACAGGCGGTGGAAACCGCCTTTTTCAAACATGTTTTCACCCGCTATTACCAGAGCAGCATCGCATTTTCCTATTGGCGCGGCGGCAAGCATGACCAGGAGGTGGATATCATCGCCGATATAGGAGGGCGCCTTGTCCCGTTTGAGGTGAAATATCGCGGCCAAAATGTGGGCAGTGGCGATCTGAAGGGGTTAATCGAATTTTGCAAAGAGCGCAAGGTAAAGCGTGCGTATGTCATCACCAAGGATGCGGCTGACTTCGGAGTTATACCTTTGGGTGGGAATGGAGAAATCCAGGCGCTGAAGATTCCCGCGCACCTGGCTTGCTACTGGCTCGGTCGCTCCGAGGTAGAGGCTTCAGCGCTGCACGAACAGGAAGCCGGCAGTGAATAGGGAAGGTTTTGGGGTCGAAGACAACTTTGCAACTTCCCCAATCCATCTTGCAATCTTGACTTCGCAGGAATAATTGATGCCTAATAAATATTGGAGGTAAAAACATGGAATGCCGCATGGGGTGCGCCGCCTGCTGCATAGCGCCGTCGATCTCGTCGGCGATTCCCGGCCTGCCGGTGGGCAAGCCGGCCGGGGTGCGCTGTCTGCAGCTGACGCCGGACAACCTTTGCCGGATCTTCGGACGGCCGGAACGGCCGGCGGTCTGCCGCAGTCTGCGTCCGGAGCGGGAGATGTGCGGCGACAACGATGCCGAGGCGCTGGATAAACTGACCGTCTGGGAAAAGATGACACAGCCAGAACAGGGATCATGACTGAAAAAACGAAGGCCGCTCTTATCTGCAACCTTGAACCCGGCGCCGCCCCTGTGATATCAATGTAACCATGAATATCATTTCCCCGAATATCCTCTTGTTGTCTCTCTTCGTCCTGAACATTCTGCTGGTGCTGCTGGACGCTTCACTTGGCTACCATCTCGCTCCGCGCCTGCTGCGCTCGACCGACCCGGATGAACCGGAACTGCAGGAGTCTGCGGTCAGGACAGTCCGCGGCCTGCTGACGGTTCTGGTCGTGCTGTACATGTTTTTCAACTGCCTGGGATATTTTCGCGGCAACGGCCTGTTGCTGCTGATTGTAACCGCAGTGATCGTGTTTGATCTGGGCGGGCAGCTCTACCTCCGGCAGCGCTCCGGCCGCAAAGGCGAACAGCCGTGAGCAATCCGCTGCTGGAGCGGGCCTACGACATCCGCTCCCACGAGGTCGATAACCACGGAAAACTGCGCCCGGTTATCCTGCTCAAATATCTGCAGAACGCGGCGTCGGAGCATGCCATGCAGCTCGGTATTTCGGTCAGGAGTCTGAAGGAATCGGGGCTGACCTGGGTGATGTCACGGATGCATATTTTGATGAATCAGTATCCGCACCGCGGGGACCTGCTTGTGGTAAAGACCTGGCCGGCGCTCCGTGAAGGTCTGTTTTCGATCAGGGATTATGAACTGCTGGATGGCGGAGGAAAGGTGGTCGGAACCGCCACTTCTTCATGGGCGGTGCTGGATCTGAAGAGCCGCAGACCGGTCCGGATCGTTGATCGTCTGCCGGATTATCCGCTGCGACCGCTGCGTGCGCTGGAAGACGGTTTTGCCTCGCTGCCGATCCTCAAAAATCCGGAAACCAGAGTCTGCCTGCCGGTGCTGCGAGCGGATCTTGACCTCAACCAGCATGTCAACAACACCGTGTATGCCGGTTGGGGGCTGGAGGCGGCTCCCTGCAGGGTGGCTGACAGCTGTCAACCGATGGAGATAGAGATCGGATTCAGGGCCGAAGCGCATTACGGAGATTCGATTGTTTCGCTCTGTGCGGCAGAGCGGGGGGACGGTCACTGTCTGCTGCACCGTATCGAACAAGCCGACAGCGGCTTGGAACTGGCCCGTTTGCGGACCCGCTGGAAGCCGCTCGGCTGATTGTTTCCCGGCTATTTCTTATGTCCGGCGGCATTCATCGACTTGATCAGCTCATCGGTGACATCCCGGGTATCAACCGTATTGCCGACATAAAGTAATTCCTTCTTGACGACTATAGCGGCAAAATCGTTGGCCTTGCCATAGGCAGCCGCGGACTGTTCCATCACTTCAAAAAGCGCCTTGGTCTCTTTTTCCTGCAGCGTGTAGAGTTCCTCTTCCGAGCTGCGGGCAAACTTCTGGAAATCCTCCATTTTTTTCTGGAACTCTTTGGACTTTGCTTCCCGCTGCGGCGGTGTCATGCCGGGCAGCTTGGATTCTATCGAAGTCTTGAACTTCTCGATCTGTTTTTTCCGGCCGTCGATCTTTGTCTGCAGCGCATTTTTTCTGGATGTCAGCAGTGCTTTGAGCGCTTTTCCGCGGTCGGATTCGCCGCCGATACGGACAATGTCCACCTGGCCGAGTTTCAGGCTCTGGCGAACGGCTGTTGCTTCGGAGGGCTTGGCGGCTGCCGCCGGCGTTTGCTGTGCATTCACTGCGGCGGCAGCCGGAGCGGTGCTCTTGGTGGCGTCTGCCGGTGTGCCGTCTGCGGCGTTTGCCAGGGTTGGTAGTGTGATAATCATTGCAATCAACAGTTTTTTAAATTGGCTGGGCATGGTATCTCTCATTTCATAGGATAAAATAACCTTAACACCATAAAGGGATTACTGCCCCGGCGCAATACAAATAGCCGGGCCGGGTCAGGGGGGAATCAATGAAATACGCCGAAATGCTGTATCGTCTGGCCATAGCACTCTGGGTGGGGGGCAGCGCCCTGTTCACCTTTGTGCTGACGCCGCTGCTGTTCAAAACCGAAAGCCGCGACACGGCCGGACGCATCGTCGGGACGTTTTTCCCCGGTTATTTTCGATGGGGGTTGGCCTGCGGGGGAGTTGCGCTGCTTTGCCGTCTTTTCCTGCGGGGAGGGCGGCTGGAACTCGCCAGCGGGATCCTGGTGCTGATGCTGGCAGTCACCTCCTTCCAGGCCTTCGTGGTCGAGCCGAAGGCGACCGCCATCAAGCGCCAGATCGTTTCTTTTGAAACAACGCCCAAGGATGATCCCCTGCGGAAGCAGTTCTCCAAGCTGCATGGCGTCTCGGCGGTCTGCAACCTGGCGGTGGTGGCGGG
>JACMKN010000191.1 GCA_014380135.1 Deltaproteobacteria bacterium | reverse complement strand
GGATTGATGCCGGTGTTGCCGATCTGGGTGTAGGTCATCGTTACCATCTGCCCCTTGTAGGAAGGGTCGGTCAGGACCTCCTGATAGCCGGACATGGCTGTGTTGAAAACGACTTCGCCGGTAACCTCACCGGATGCGCCAAATGATTTTCCTTCAAAGATACGCCCGTCGGCGAGCGCAAGAATTGCTTTCATAATTTAGTAACTCCAGGATATATCAGTTTTATCGTACAAATTTCAGGTTGCCGGCAACGACCGTTGCAACGGCTGCCCCCTTCATCTTCTGGCCGAGCCAGGGGCAGTTTTTGGATTTACTGGCCAGCTTGTCCGCCTCAACAATCCATTCCAGCGATGGATCAATCACGGTGATATCGGCAGCAGCACCAACCTTAAGCGAACCCCGCTCAAGAGCGATAATATTCGAAGGGTTACATGACATTTTATCAACCAGCTGATTAAGTGTCAGCACACCGTCATCAACCAGTTTCAGTGACAGTGGCAGCGATGTTTCCAGCCCGATGATGCCATTCATCGCCACGTTGAACTCCACATCTTTCTCGTCAAGGTGGTGCGGAGCATGATCGGTGGCGATGCAGTCGATCGTGCCGTCCTGCAGGCCCTGCTTGATGGCGGCCACATCTTCGGCCTCGCGCAGCGGCGGGTTCATTTTGGCATTGGTGTTGTACCCACGCACCGCATCATCGGTCAGTGAAAAATAGTGGGGGGCAGTTTCGCAGGTCACCCGGACACCCCGGGACTTGGCTTCGCGGATTATTCTTACAGAGCCTTTGGTGGATACATGGGCGATATGAATCGGTGCACCGCTGTACTCAGCCAGCATGATGTCACGGGCTGTGGCGATGTCCTCGGCCACGCATGGAATTCCCTTCAGGCCAAGCTCGGTGGAAGTGAAACCTTCGTTCATGACCCCCTCACCCACCAGTTCCAGTTCTTCGGCATGGGAGATAACCATGATCCCGATTCCGGCGGCATATTGCAGCGAACGCCGCATCAGCTCCGGGTTGGTCACCGGCCGTCCGTCATCCGAAACCGCTACACAACCGGATTCCTTTAGTTCGCCCATTTCGGACATCCGGTCGCCACTCAAACCGTAGGTTATGGAGCCGACCGGGAAAACATTGCAGAAGCCTTCGGCCTTGGCCTTGTTGATGATGTAGCTGGCCACCGCCTTGTTGTCGATGGTCGGCTTGGTATTCGGCATGCAGCAGACCGATGTAAAACCGCCGGCCACGGCCGCCCGGGTACCGGAAACGATGTCCTCCTTGTATTCCAGACCAGGATCTCGGAGATGGACATGCATGTCGATCAGTCCCGGCACGACATACTTCCCGGCAGCATCGATGATTTTCACGTCCGCAGAAGCCTGCAAATTTTTGCCGATCTGCTTGACCAGACCGTCTTCGACCAGCACATCCAGCATATCGTCCATGTTCTGGCTCGGATCGATCACCCGGCCGCCTTTGATCAACAGATTCATATGGTCACCTCGCAAGATATTTTTTGTCCCTACTCCAACTCGCCGCCACAGACGTGGTACAGCATCGACATCCTGACCGCCACGCCGTTTTCGACCTGTTTCAGGATCCAGGATTGATCGCCGTCCACCACCTGGGAAGACATTTCGACGCCGCGGTTGATCGGGCCGGGATGCATCAGCATCGCATTCGGCTTGGCCAGCTTGACGTTCTCAGGATTGAGTCCGAAATAACGGGAATACTCACGGGTATTCGGCATCAGGGTCTTGCCCTGGCGTTCCTGCTGGATACGAAGCATCATGACCACGTCAGCGTCCTGGATGGCTTCCTTCATGTTGGCGCAGACCGTAACATCGCCCAGTTTTTCCACCCCCGGCGGCATCATGGTTGGCGGGCCGGCCAGAAACACTGAAGAGCCCATCTTGGTCAGACCCTGAATATTGGAACGGGCCACCCGGCTATGGGTGATATCACCGACAATCGCAACCTTGAGACCGTCCAGCCTGCCGAAGCGTTCCTTCATTGTCAGCAGGTCGAGCAGACCCTGCGAGGGATGTTCGTGGGCGCCGTCACCGGCGTTGATGATTGAACAACTGACTTTTTTCGCCAGATGATAGTGTGATCCGGAAACCGCATGGCGCATGACGATGATGTCAGGCTTCATCGCAAGCAGATTCAGCGCCGTATCGGCCAGTGTCTCACCTTTTGTGGCTGAGCTGTTGGAAGGGGCAATATTTACGGTATCCGCCGAAAGTCTCTTCCCGGCAATCTCGAAGGATGTGCGGGTACGGGTGGATGCCTCGTAAAACAGGTTGATAATGGTCTTGCCGCGCAGTGTCGGAACTTTTTTGATGTCGCGGCTGTTAACCTCGCGCATGCTCTCGGCTGTGGAAATCAGCAGTTCGATATCCGCTTTCGACAAATCCCGCAGGGCAATGATGTGCTTATGCTTGAACTCGGCCATGCTGTTCACCCTCCCCTATTTTTCAAGTACAACTTCAATTGGCTGGTTATTGACGTCAAACACGACCCGCACATTTTCCTTCAGACTGGTCGGCACATTCCGCCCGACGTAGTCCGCCCGTATCGGCAATTCACGGTGTCCCCGATCGATCAGGACCGCCAGTTGAATACACTGGGGACGACCATGGTCCATCAGGGCATCCATCGCGGCGCGGATAGTGCGGCCCGTGAACAGCACGTCGTCAACCAGAATGACTTTTTTACCCTCCAGGGAAAAAGGAATATCTGTCTTTCCAACGGCCTGATGGGGCAGCTGTCCACTGATATCGTCACGGTAAAGAGTAATATCAACGGCGCCTACCGACACGGCCCCCCCTTCGATTACGCTGATCTGCTGCGCAATCCCGGCGGCCAGAAAGACACCGCCGGAACGGATACCGATCAAGACTACGTCGGCAACCCCCTTGTTGCGTTCCAAAATCTCATGAGCGATGCGTGTCAGCGCCCGCTTGACTCCCGCAGCGTCCATTAATACCGTTTGTTCAGCAGTCATATGGCCCCCTTTTCACGGACACAAAAAAAAGAGCCTCTCCGCAGCATGCGGCAAGGCCCTTCCGTTATAGATTTCATTTCTGTTCATTTTGTCACCTTTGCTAGCCTCTCGGGCTAAATTAAAAGGAGGATTTTTCAACGACGGGACAATAGCATTGAAGTATGATTCAGGTCAAGTTTGATTTTCCAGGAAAGGGAGTCGGCGTGGGTAAAATAAGCCGGCCACCGATTCATCGGGATTTCACCGAAAAATCAAATAAGAGACTACTTGAAAATTGTTACCGCACCATCATCAAGATCGTACTTGGCGGCCACAATCTTGATCTTTTTCTCTTCAACCAGATGCTTGAGAATTTTCGACTTTTTGGTCAGGCCGGCCGCAACGGTTCTGGCATTGGCATCAACCACGCATTCGACAAAAGCATCTTTTTTCGTATCGGCACATTTGGCCACACCCTTACAGGCGTCGCAATCCTTGGCGGCACTCTTGATGTTCGGCGCAACGGCCTTGACAATCGCATCTATGTTGGCACTGCCGGTGCTCTTTCCCTTGGCTCCAACCGTGGCCGCGACAGCCCCGCAGCGCTCATGCCCCAACACCATCACCAGCGGTGACCCGAGATGTTCGGCGGCATACTCGATGCTTCCCAGAACGACTGGGTCAGGAACATTTCCGGCCACCCGTACGACAAATATTTCGCCAAGACCCTTGTCAAAAACAATTTCAGGGGGAACGCGCGAATCGGAACAGGTCAGCACGATGGCATACGGTTTCTGAGACTTGGACAGACTGATACGGGTAGCCACATCACACAGCTTTGTGCCGGTCATCTGATGTTCCATATAACGCTTGTTGCCGTCCATCATTTTTTGCAGAGCTTCATCCGGGGTCATTCCCGCTTCACCATGCGCCGAAGCAAAAGCCAACCCTGCCGCAGCAACCACCAGACCAACAACAGCAGCAACTTTCCCCACCAAACCGTTTTTAAACATCTGTACCTCCTGTATAGATTTTATCTGGCTAATGTAATATTTCTTATCGATATGTCAATCTATTTTATACCGCTCAGCATTTAATCTTGACGTGCGGCCTTGTCTGAACTATATTCACCGGCGCTGGCGGAGTGGTGAAATGGTAGACACAGCAGACTCAAAATCTGCCGATCGCAAGGTCATGCCGGTTCGAGTCCGGCCTCCGCTACCAAGATACTTTCCAGACATGTCCGCACAAGTCCACAGAAACCCAAAAGCCCCTGATTTTTTAGGGGCTTTTTCTTGTTTATAGGCCATACGGTTTGTGAGGTTCTTGATCGAGATGGTCGTCGTACCGCTCTATCAATCCGGCGTTTTCCGGTATTTTCACGTTCTGGTGCACGTTTTTTCAATCTCTCCCCAAGAGTGCCGCAAGCTCACTGATTCTTATCTCACCATTCATACGCACTGTGGCATGCCCGGCAATAAAATCATCCAGCGTTGAGAAGGTCTTGTCACTCATCCCCACGCTCACGTGGCCGTATTTGTTGTTCGTATGCCAACGTCAATTCCATAGTAACGTGGTAGAATGATAAAAGATTGAGAGTATGCCATCACACTCAACATCACTATTTTCTCGGTTATAAAAGGAGGCTTGTATGGATCTGAAACTTACCGGCAGGAAGGCCTTCATATCAGGCTCAACCAAAGGAATCGGGCTGGCGATTGCCGCCTCCCTGGCACGGGAGGGAGTACATGTCGTCATCAACGGACGAAACGACGCTTCCGTCGCCTCCGCGCTGGAGCACATCCGGGATGCTGTACCTGATGCAGTAGTGGAGGGATTCAGCGGCGATCTTGCCCTTGCCGAAGAGTCGGACAGGCTTATCCGGCAGCTGCCGTCCCTGGACATCCTCGTAAACAACCTGGGCATCTATGAACCGAAGCCGTTCGAAGATATCCCCGACGAGGACTGGCGGCGCTTCTTTGAGGTGAATGTATTGAGCGGTATCCGACTCTCGCGAGCCTATCTGCCTGGAATGAAGGAACGCAACTGGGGACGGATCGTCTTTTTAAGCAGTGAAAGCGGCATTCAGATCCCGGTCGAGATGATCCACTACGGAGTAACTAAAACCGCCCTGCTGGCGGTGTCGCGCGGAATTGCCGAAACATGCGCCGGCACGGGGGTAACCTCCAACGCGATCCTGCCCGGCCCGACCCATACAGCCGGTGTAGACGATTTTGTCGCAAAGCTGAGCGGAGGGAAACCCTTTGCCGAGTTCGAAAAGGATTTTTTCCGGACGGTGCGTCCTTCATCGCTACTTCAACGCTTCGCTCTTCCGGAGGAGGTTGCCAATCTCGTCACCTATGTGTGCAGCCCCCTCTCATCCGCCACAAACGGAGCTGCATTGAGGGTTGACGGCGGCGTGGTGCGGGCATGCTTCTGACGGGGCCAAACCTCTTCAACGAAGAGCCTCTGTGAACAGGCTGGAGGTCTGCATCCGCTCCGGTACCTGCCGGTCTTGAGCATCAGTACTTGTAGAAAGGGGCCATTATGAAAACATCCCACGGTTTCCGACATACCACTGCAAAAGCATACCTCTGGCTCATCTGCGCAATTCTGCTGGCTTGGGCTCCGGCCATCCGGGCGGCCGATCAGACGCGGGAACGGATCGTCTATGCCACCTTCCGCCCGGCAAACACGGAGATCTATCTTTTCGACACCCCCGGCAGCGCGCCGCACCGGCTGACAAGCGATCCCGCCCTGGACTACAATTCGGTTTTCTCCCCCGACGGGCGATGGGTCGTTTTCAGTTCAGAGCGGCGGGGTAACCCCGACCTTTATGCCCTGGACTTGCGCAATCCTGCCTCACCCCGGCTGCTCACTAACAGTGCCGCCCTGGAGGATGCCCCATCATTCTCGCCCGATGGCAAGCGGCTGGTTTTCGTCAGCAGTCGCGACGGCAACGCCGATATTTACATGATGCCCTTCCGGCCGGACGGGTCGGATAACTCGGCCCAGGCGCTGAACCTCACCAGGAACAAGGGAGGGGATTTTCACCCGGCCTTTTCCCCTGACGGAAGACAGATCGCATTTTCCAGCGACCGCGACGGCTACCGGGAGAGCGAAATCTACCTGATGCAGGCGGACGGTTCGCAAGTCCGGAGAGTGACCCGCTCTCCCGACTGGGACGGTTCACCGGCCTGGTCGCGGGACGGGAAGTGGCTTTATTTCTATTCCCGGCGGGAGGTAGGTCCGGGCATCTACCGAATCAAGCCAGACGGTTCCGAAGAGAGGCGGATCTTCGCCGGTGACGCCCTCTCGCCGGCAGTGGCGCCCAATGGGCGCGTGGCCTTCACGGTTAAGCGGGACGACCGCTGGCAAATATTTTCCGTGACCGGGGATGGCACGGACCAGCGCCTGGAAAGCGACGGTGAGCGCGACTGCTGGGCCCCGGCCTTCGATCCCAGGTCCGGCCGGCTGATCTGCCACGGCAGCGGTGCTGACGGGCAGAGTCCGGAACTGAAGGATCCGGTGCCGGGTCCGTTTCTGGTCGACAACCGGGTCAAGGTGCAGCTCCCCGACCGAGAGCTGGAGCTCTGGGCGATACGCGGCACCTTCCCCTCCCTGGATCCGACCGGAAGAGAGCTGGTGTTCAGCGAGCACTTCGAAAGACTGATCACCTCCCGCCTGGACGGCAGCGGACAGCGGGTGCTGTTCGCCCCGGACGAGCCGGTCTGGCGGCCGCACTGGTCGACGGATGGAGAATGGATCGTCTGCTCCGTGGGCCCGACCTTCGCCAAGCCTTCCGCCGTGGTGGATATCTGGAAACTCCGTCGCGACGGCAGCCAGAAAATAAACCTGACCGGCGGCACCGCGGCGAACAACGGCTTTCCCTACTTCTCTCCGGACGACCGGCGGATCGTCTTTCGCAGCGGCCGTGACGGCAACCACGAGCTCTACCTGATGAACGCCGACGGGGGCGGCGTGCGGCGCCTGACCGACAACGAAGCCACCGACACCATGCCCGCCTTCTCCCCCGACGGGAGAGAGGTCGCCTTCACCTCCAACCGGGGCGGGGACTACGAGATCTACACCCTGAAGATCGCTGCGGATGGAAAAGCGGGTGAGTTGCGTCGCATCACCCGCAGCCCCGGTTTCGACACCCACCCGGTCTATTCGCCCGACGGCAAATGGCTGGTGTTTACCACTGCGCGGGGCGGGCTGAACGATGAGGAACCACTCCTGACCATATTCAACCCGCAGCCGTACGGGGAGCTCTATGCCGTGCGCCTGGCCGATGGAGTGGTGGTCCGGCTGACCCACAACAAATGGGAGGACGGTACTCCGACCTGGGTCGGGATGCCACGTTAGCTAACTGTGTCAGGTCATCCAGAAAAGGTGCGCAGGGACCAAACAATGAAATTACCACCCCGCAGTTCCGATCAGAGGAACAAAGCGGACGCCACATAGCTCATCCCTTTTGTATTCACTCTCGCCAATCCGGCGTACCCGCACCAGCACCTGCAGATCATGGGAGGCACCCACCGGAATGACCAGCCGTCCTCCGATGGCCAGCTGTCCAAGAAGGGGTTTCGGCAGCTCGGGAGCGCCGGCCGTTACGACTATGGCGTCGTAGGGCGCATGTTCGGGCCAGCCCAGGGTGCCGTCCCCTTCATGCACAACGATATTGGTATAGCCGAGCAGTTCAAGCCGTTGCCGGGCGCTCTGCGCCAGTCCTGCCAAACGCTCGACGGTATGGACGGTTGACACTATCCTGCCCAGTATGGCCGCCGCATAGCCGGAACCGGTGCCGATTTCCAGAACCCGGTCGCTAGAGTGCAATTCCAGCGCTTCGGTCATGTATGCCACGATGTAGGGTTGGGAGATGGTCTGCCCTCCGGCAATGGGGAGCGGGTGGTCTTCATAGGCCTGTTCCGCCAGACTTTCGTCAACGAAAGCCTCACGCGGCACCTCCCGCATAGCTTTGATCACCGCCTGATTGCGGATGCCGCGACCCATCAGGTGTTCCCTGATCATGATCTCACGCCGATAATCGATTGTCTTCGCATCTGGCAGTTTCATATCATCCGCGGTCGACACGGCCCCCGGCCGGTTCCGGTTTCATCCGGCAGGCCGCCCCGCCCTCCCCTCAAAGTTTGTGATCAATGTATAGTAATTATATCAGGTTGATTATTAAGATCAAACCGCCACGCAGTGCCGCCAGGGGCGGAAAAAAGTTATCACGTCATACGCCATGACTGCACTCTGGTATACTTGAAAAACTTGGTACTTGTGCTGAAACAACTGCAGGGAGAAGTGTTATGCTCCAGAAAAAACGGCGCCTGCCCTTCCGCTACCTTGAACCGGCTTTCTTCGCAGGTTTGCTGGATGACCCGCTTCTCTTTCTGCGGATCCGCCCCTTAAGGCGGGCGCTGCTCTTCGACTGCGGCCAGATCACCCATCTGGCCAAACGGGTCGTGAAGGCTATTGATACCGTCTTCATCACACATGCCCACATGGACCACATCATGGGCATTCCCACCCTGGTGCGCCACCATCACGCCTCTCCCCGTCCCCTGGACATCTTCGGTCCGCCGGGCATCGCCGAACGGATATATCATCTCCTGATGGGCTACGACTGGAACCTGAGCGAGCCGAACTGGTTTACGCTGCGTGTCCACGAGGTCACGCAGGAACAGATCTTCCACTTCAGCTTTGCCGGTCCGGAGGGCTTCGCAAGCCATTTTGACGGTCAGGAACCCCGCCGCGGGCGAGAGATCTGGTCATGCCGCTATGCTGCCGTGGAGGCGGAACTGCTTGACCACAAACTGACGGTGCTGGCCTTCCGGATTCAGGAGAAACCGCACTTTGCCGTTGACCCGCGTCTGCTGGAGCAGCATGGACTCCTGCCGGGTGACTGGATACGCGAACTGAAGAAGCGGGTCTGGAAAAGAAGTGCGGAAACACGGGTGGTACCGCGTCGCGCAGCGGAAATTCCGCACGGTGAGACCCTGGATGATCCCGACAGGCTCTACGCCGCCATCCGGGCCGATCTGCCCTGCAGCTCGATCGGCTACCTGTGCGATGTGGGCTGGACGGCAGAGAATATTGCCAGGATTGAAAAGTTGCTGAGCAAGGTCACGCTGCTCTGCGCCGACTGCAGCTTCCTGGCGGCCGACGTTGAGAAGGCCCGCAACTCCTATCACCTCTGCACATCGGACCTGAACGATCTGACCCTGCGACTGGCCCCGCGCTACCTGTTACCGATGCATCTCTCCAAGAGCTATCTGTACCGGACAGCGGATCTCTACCAGGAGCTGCAGCCACCCCGAGAGACTACTGTGCTGGCGTTGCCGAAACACCTGGTACCGGCTCCGCTCATGGTTCAGGATGTGGAGGGGTGGCTGCGCTCTACCGACGTGGAATAGCCGCCTCCGGGTGGCTGCACGACGCCGGCCTCCCTCAGAAAAACGGCGATGATCCGATAGAACTCGCCCCAGTCCGGCGGAAAGTCATTGTGGCCAGCGTGGAATTCGACAAGCCGGGCGTGGGGTGCCAGACGATTCAGCAAGCGGCTGTGCTCCGGCGGCACCGTGCTGTCCCGGCTGCCGTGGAAGAGCAGGACCGGCGGCCGGTATGCGGCCAGCACCCTGCCGTTGTCGAATACATCCCTGACAAGAAAAGCGGGCAGCAGATAATTGCGTGCAAATGGTCTGGTCGAGCTGAAGGCAGACTGCAGGATCAGGGCCGCGCTCGGGCGCCGGGCGGCAACTGCACAGGCCGCTCCGCCTCCCAGCGAACGCCCGAAGAGAACGACCCGCTCCGGATCAACTTCCTCGCGTTTCAGTACGGCATCAAAGGCGGCGACCGCGGTCTCGGTAATGCTCTTCTCGTCCGGCTGTCCGGATGAACGGCCAAAACCGGGATACTCCACCAGCAGCACCCCCATTCCCAACTCGCGGAATCCCTCGGCCTGCTCCGGCAGATGATCGATAAGCTCACCGTTGCCGTGAAAGAAGATCACCAGCGGCCGCCGTTCCCCTTTTTTCCGCTTTAAAGGCGGCATGAACCAGGCCTCGTTGCGCCCCGCGGAGGTAATGACCGCGATGGTCACAATGCCGGTCGGTGGCGGACCACTCGGCCGTAGATAACGTCCCGGGTAGAGAATCTGGCGCTGCATCAAGAAGAGGAGCAGAGCATAGGCCGCATAGGCGGTGACGGCCAGAATGATAAATCTGAGTATGGGCTGAAATGGCATCGCTTATCCTGTAAAAGACAGTCAAACCGCCGGAGACGAAGCCGACAAAGATGGCGACTGGTCCGGAATCGGAATATCAGTATAACACACTGCTTTCAGAACCCGTCCGCAGCAGTTTTACAGCATCCATCTTGACATATAGCCGTACCACTGCATAATTAAATCACACTTAATCACCCAGAGGGTAAATGCCATGAACGTTCCCAGGGCAAACACTTTCGTCTTGCCGTCCTGCTGTCGGAACGGCAAGGATAACAGCGGCGGCAGGGTCTGCGGTATCGACGTCTGGCTGGCACGCAAATTCCTGCAGGCCATCGGCAAGCCCTCCTTGCGGGTGATTTTGTGGGATGGAAAGGAAATCAGCGGAGCCGGCTCCGCGGCCCCTGTCGCCATGCTGATCCGCGACAGGAGCGCTCTCTGGCGGCTTTTGAAAAACCCGCTGCTGCACTTCGGTGATGATTACAGCGCCGGCCGGATCGAGATCGAAGGCGAGCTGGTTGATTTCCTGGAAACCGTATATCGGTCCATGGCCCGGACACGGAAATTCCAGAAAGTTTCCGATCCGGCCGCCTATCGCCGCAATCAACCAAACCTGAACTCCCTCCCGGAAGCGCGTCGCAATATCCATCACCACTACGATATCGGCAATGAGTTTTACCAGCTGTGGCTGGATCGGGAAATGCTGTATACCTGCGCCTATTTTCCGGACCCGGACTGCTCGCTGGAAGACGCCCAGATCGCCAAGATGGAGCTGGTCTGCCGCAAGCTGCGTCTGCAGGCGGGACAGAGCGTGGTGGAGGCCGGCTGCGGCTGGGGCGCGCTGGCACGTCACATGGCCGGACATTACGGGGTCAAGGTCAGGGCCTACAACATTTCACACCAGCAGATCGCCTATGCACGCCAACGGGCCAAAACGGAAGGGCTGCAGGGCCAGGTCGAGTATATCGAGGATGACTATCGCAATATTTCCGGAAAATTTGACGCATTCGTATCAGTGGGCATGCTGGAGCATGTGGGGCCGGACAACTACCGGGAACTGGGCAGCGTGATCGATCGCTGTCTGACGGGACAGGGAGTGGGCCTGATCCACACCATCGGGCAGAACATCGCCAGACCGATGAGCCCCTGGTTCCTGCGGCGCATGTTTCCCGGCAGCTACCCCCCTACCCTGCGGGAGATGATGGCACTGTTCGAACCACTGGATTTGACCGTCCTGGATGTGGAGAACCTGCGGCTGCATTATGCGAAAACCTGCCGGCATTGGCTCGAGCGATTCGAAAACAACCGGGAGCGGATCCGGGAGATGTTCGATGAAAGCTTTGTGCGGGCCTGGCGGCTCTACCTGTCCGGCTGCATCGCCAACTTCGATATCGGCTCCCTGCAGCTGTACCAGGTCGTATTCTCGCGCTCCTCCAACAACCTGGTGCCCTGGACACGGTCACACCTGACCGTCCCCAGGGCAGTGTCCTGATGGACAGCTGCGATGTACTGGTTGTCGGCGGCGGTCCGGCCGGCTCGACCTGTGCCGGGAAACTGAGACGAGCCGGACTGGATGTGCTGCTGCTGGACAAAGAGCAGTTTCCCAGACAGAAAGCGTGTGCCGGCTGGATAACGCCGGCCGTGCTGGATGTGCTGGCGATCGACCCTGAGGAATACCGCCAGGGACGGGTCCTTCAGGGTATCAGCAGCTTTCGCACCAGCCTGCTGGGCGGGCCTGGACTGGTTACCGATTATGGCAAAACCGTGAGTTACGGCATCCGGCGCTGCGAGTTCGACCACTTCCTCCTGCAGCGCAGCGGCGTGCGGCAGGTGCTGGGCGAAGCGGCGGCGCTGCTGGAACGAAAAGAGGGGGGTTGGATCGTGAACGGGCGCATTCAAGCCCGGCTGCTGGTTGGTGCGGGCGGCCATTATTGCCCGGTGGCACGCCTGCTGGGCGCAAGAATCGGTCGGGAGGCGGCCATTGTTGCCCAGGCCGCAGAATTTGCCATGAGCCCGGACCAGGAGCGCCTCTGCCGCACCCCGGCCGAAACGCCGGAGTTGTTTTTCTGCCGGGACATGAAAGGCTACGGCTGGCTTTTCCGGAAAGGAAATTTTCTCAACATCGGCTTGGGACGCATGGACAAGGTCAATCTCAGCCGCCATACCGGCGACTTTTGCAGGTATCTTGTGCAACGCGGGGATCTGGCGGCAGGCTTTAAGGCCGGCTTTCAGGGACATGCCTATCTTCTGTACGATCGCGAGGGGGGGCGCAGCTGCCTGGGTGATGGTGCGCTGCTGATCGGTGACGCAGCCGGTCTCGCCCATCCGCAAAGCGGCGAAGGAATTCTGCCGGCGATCGAGTCGGCTCTGCTGGCCGCGGATACGATCCTGGCGGCCAAGGGCGATTACCGGCTTGACAACTTGGAGCCATATGCCGAGAAACTGGCCGGCCGTTTTGGCGGTGGAAGCATGAGATGCCCCTCTTCGCCCGCTTTCTCCCGATTCTCGCGTTTTCTGGGGGCCAAACTACTCTCCAGCAGCTGGCTTACCCGCCGGATCGTGCTGGAGCGCTGGTTTCTCCAGAGCAACCATAAGACCCATAAAGCTGCATGAACAGAGAGGAGTGCCCATGCGGCTTTTTATTGCCATAGAACTTCCGGATGATATCAAAAAGGCGCTCGGCCGACTGCGGATCGATATACCGGGCGCCCGCTGGGTAGTGCTGGAGCAGATTCACCTGACCCTGGCTTTTCTGGGCGAAGTGGATGAAAGCACGGCGGCTTTATTGACAGGCGAACTGTCACATATCCATATGCCGGGATTCAAGCTCCGCTTTTCCGGGACCGGCTGTTTCCCCGACCGACGCCGGCCACGGGTGTTGTGGATCGGACTGGAGCCGGAACCATTCCTGAATGCTCTCGCCGCCCGGGTGCAGGCGGCCGTGCTCGCCTGTGGAATCCCCCAGGAGGAGCACCCCTTTTCCCCGCATATCACACTGGCCCGGCTCAAATTGCCATCCGCCAGGGAGTCCGGCCCATTTCTCGAACAGCAGATAAACAGGAATTTCCCGCCGCTTTCCGTGCATGAGTTCATCCTCTTCCAGAGCAAATTGACCCCCCAGGGCGCCCTGCACACCCCCATCCAGAGCTTTTCGCTGGCGGTTGCGGGTGTCAACGGCCAGTGTTGACCGGTCAAGTGCCGGCAGGGTTGCGATGGTTTTTTCAACGCGGATATGCAATAATGTCTATATGTAAAGGGGGTGTGAATTATGATATGCGAATACAGCGATGGCTATAAGATCAACTATTCGGGACCGCTCCAGATCACGAAGGGGCAGGAAGTAAATGTCTTTATCAAGGAAGCGCGCTTACCCGATGATATCAAAAATGATCTGGATACGGCGCTCTACAAAAACAGCTGCGGCGAGATGAGGGCGGTTATCGAGACGGTAACCAAAACCTTCGGCAATAAAGCCTGTGTCCATTAGCAGACAAACAGCGGAACGCTGGAACCCAGTCCATGTACGACACTGGTGAAGGCGTCCCGCTGTTCCAGCTTGTCCCGGCCGAAGCGCTCGGCGAAGAGTTCCCGAATATGGGGAATCCGTGAGGTGCCGCCGGTCAGAAAGACCGTGTCGATCTGGGCAGGCAGCAGCCCGGAGCGGGCCACAACCTCGTCGATGCAGGACGCAATCTGCTGAAAATTATCTGCATTGAGCGTTTCAAACTCACTCTTGCCAAGCTCCTCGTTAATGCACAGATCGCGCTCCGTGAAGCGTATCCTGGTCTGCTCTCGATCGGAAAGATCACACTTGGCCTTTTCGATGGCCTGAAACAGGAAAAAGCCGAAATTGTCGTTGATGATGTTTTCCAGATGCCCGATGGCCCGGCGGTCGTCGGTGCTGCCCTTGATCACCCGGATCAGCTCCCTGGTCTTTCGCGCCCGCAAAAGCGGGATGCGGTGCCACTGGCAGAGGGTGTAGATGATGCTCTTGGGGATACTTACCCAATCATCCTTGCCCATGGTCGTATAGCGGGCATAACGCCCGAAATGGTGCGCCACCTTATCCCACATGATCTGCGAATCGAACTTGTCTCCGGCCACATAGAGGCCCCCCAGCGAGAGTACGTCGCTGCGCCGGTCGGAGCGGGCAAAGTCGCCCCCCTTGACGCGGATTACCGAGAAGTCCGATGTGCCGCCGCCGAAATCGCCGATGAAAACGATCCGTTCCTGTCCTTTCTGCAACGTCTCTTCAAATGCCAGCGCCGCCGCCACCGGTTCATACTGGAACCAGACATTTTTGAAGCCCGCCTTGCGGGCAGCCTTTTCCAGACGTTTCTCTGCCACGGCGTCCTTGCCGGCATCGGTTGAAAACACTACCGGCCGACCCAGCACCACGCTCTCCACCGGGCAGCCCACATGCGCCTCTCCCCGGACCTTGATCTTTTTGAGGATGATTGCCACCAGGTCATCGATTGTGTAGCGCTTGCCGAAGATCTCGGTACTTTCGAAACTGGTGTTGGGCAGAAAGGTCTTGATCGACTGCATAAAGCGGCCGGCAGCCCCATCGCCGACATACTGGCGAATGGCCTCCTGCCCGGCAAAAATCTCGTTTTCCTCGTTAAAATAGAGCACCGAGCGCATCAGTTCCCCGGCCCGGTCGCTGCCATCCACGGCAACAACTTCAACTTTTCCATTCCTGTATACCGAAAGCGCCGAATTGGTGGTACCAAAGTCGATGCCGAATACGATCTGCATGTACAAACTCCTCACAAATAAATAAAACCCCCGATCGGGCAGGCCGGAACGGGGGGAGCACATTACGCCATCAGCCTCCCGGCTTCAAGCTATTTCACATGGATCTATAAAATCATCACGAACTATTATGATACAAATTGATACATAATCAGACACAGTAAGGCGATATGACTTACTATTAACCCACCCCGGTCGGAGTCAAAGACTACTGAAACGTCATGGCGGGCTCCCCCATCAACAGGCGATTTTTGGGAGTGATGTCGCCGGGAATCCGCTGCGTGATGACGCGGTAGCCCTTTTCACTCAGACGACCGGCCCTGAGCACATCCTGGGCCAGCGGCCCGTCCAGCCATCCCTGCAGGCCGCCCGGATCACCGGCGGCCAGATCGTGGCAGCAGGGCAGCACCGCCACCCGCGCCCCGACCGCCATGGCCCGCTCCAGAACCAGATCGGTCAGCCCGCCGCAGGCGTGCACCGAAACGACCAGATCACCAGGCAGCAGCTCCACCTGCGCCAGGTCCTGCTCCAGGAACTGCACCCGCCCGGCCAGGCGTGGCCAGCTCTCAACCAGGCAGACCGCCAGCTTGGCGGCCTGTTCCGGGATGCGCCGGTCAACGGCCAGCGCCAGTGATGAACTGTCGTCCAGCAGCAGCAGAATATGCGCCAGCAGCCCGTGTCCGCAGGCCAAGTCCACCACCCGCCCTCCCCGGAAGCGGCGCCGTACCCGCCGCGCCACCTCCCAGGCCTCGTACAACTCCTTGCGGGGAAGGCAACCGACCCGGCATACGGTCCGGGCCAACCGGTCGAAAAGAGTCTCACCGGGGAACTGGGGCAGGAGCCGTTCGGTAAGCCTGTTGCGCGACGAACGATCCATGTTTTTCTCCTTATGTGAGGGGAGCGGTTTACTTGCTCTTTGGGAGACGTTTTCGAGGGGAACCACGTTTTTCAAGCGATTACAATTTATGCAAAAATGTCATCAAGGGTATCAAAATCGAATGTTTCCTCAGCCAGGCTTCGTACCAGCGCCAGTTTTTCGGTATCTTCTGAGGTCAGTTTGGAAACATCCTCGGTAATAATCCGGTACAACTCTGAAGTGGAATGTTTTTCGGTACGCAGGTAGGGTATGTTGCTTCGGTCGAGAATCTGCTGGGTGATCTGGCCAACCGGCATGATACCGGGAATAAGCAGTCCGGCAATCTTGCTGCGATAGGCAGGAATCTGATACAGGTTGGCCATCGTCACCAGCAGTTCGTCGCGACTGCTGGTGACGATCAGGAAGGTGGAATCCTTGAGTATTTCAGCCACCCGCTGGGTTGAGGCCGCCCCGATCTGCACGTGATTGATGATACGGTGGGAATCGCGTTTGTTGCCGTTCAGCGGCAGTTCCAGCAGGTTGGCGATACGGAGCAGGGTCGGATTTGCCAGAACCGGATGATAATCGAAGCCGGCCAGCACCTTGAAAGGCTCATCGGCAAAAAAACGCCGCAGGTAGTCCAGGGTTTTGTCGCGTTTCTCGGGGATCAGCTTGTTGGCAAGGATGGCCCGCACTTCAGCCCCTTCTTTTTCAAACAACGCCAGATTCATATATACGGAATCGACGACATTTCCCAGTCCGCCTCCGGTCACCATCAGCACCGGCGCGTTCAGCAGGCGGGCGATGCGGGCATTGGAGAGTTTCAGAATCGAGCCGACCCCGGCATGGCCGGCCCCTTCGATGATCAGTAAATCGCACTTCTTCTCCAGCTCGTGACAAGCCTCCAGCACCCGCTGCTGCAGTTCGTCCACGGATATCTCGCCGTCCACCACCTGCCGCGTATATCCGGGATGCAGCACGACCGGCGACATGTGGCGCAGATCTTTTCCCAGACCGAAAACCTGCGCTATCAGGGCGGCATCCTTGTCCACCTCGCGGCCGCGCAACATGGAAGGCTTGGGGCCGATCGGCTTGATGAATCCGACCCGGGCGTACTTCTTGCGCGCCAGATGCATCAAAAAAAGACTGGTAGTGGTTTTACCGGTATTCTGTCCGGTGGCTGCAATGAATATCTTTCGCGCCATGACTTCACCTGGTTTCCGGATACGGGAATTTTACATGAAGGCCAGCTTGTCCGGCCCAATCGGGGCGCAGCCAGCGGCACCCCTACTTGCCGAAAACCTTCCGCAACAACTCGGTCGCCCTGGCAGCGGGGTTGGTCCTGATCTTTTTCTCTTCTTCGCCCAGCATCTGGAAGAGGCCTTCGACCGATTTGGCAGTAACATATCGGTCAAGGTCAAGTTCGGCTGTCGGAACGAAAGGAACGCTCTCGTATATTTGAATCATTTGTTTGTAGGAACGGGAAGCTCCCACTTCGTCCATACTGGCGGAGACGATCGGCTTGAAGGCGGAAAATATCTGATCGCCTGTCTTGCGCCGGAAGTACTCGGTGGCCGCCGTATCGCCCCCTTTAAGGATCTTTCCGGCATCGTCAAAAGACATCTCCTTCAGGGCGGAGACAAAATAATCGGCCGCCTTGGGAGCCGCCTTTTCGGCGGCGCGGTTCATGCTGAGCACAAAATCATCCACCTCTTTGCGAAAACCGATCTTGCCCAGTACATCGGCCACATTCCTGATTTTTTCCGGCATCAGGATGCGGATAGCCTGGTTGCCGTAGTAGCCGTCCGTGCGGCCAACCGACTTGACGGCCCGCTCGGTACCCGTGGCCAAGGCCTCTTTCAGGCCCCTGACAATCGTATCTTCGTCAAGCGCCCCGCTCTCCGCGGCCGGCAACCCCAATCCTTTGATCAGATCGTCAAAGAACCCCGCATGACTGACGGAAGCGGCCAGAAGCATTATCATAGCACCGGACAGAATCATTCTTTTCATAACGCCTCCCATCAATTTCTGCATCCAGGCTGATCAGGAAACGTCGGAGACACCATCAGGTTTGCCAGTATCCAACGCTTTGAGTTATATTCTGGCACCCTGGGATGCCAGCAGATATCTGCCGACCCAGTTTTTGGAAAACTGGTAGGCGGTACGGCCGCAGCGTTTGCTTTTGTCGTGCGACCACTGGATTGCGTCACGCTCAAGTTCGCTGCTCCAGGGAATCTGGACTTTGCGCTGGCGCGCCTCGCGATCGACGGAAAGACGCACCGCATCGATATAACGATCCTGGGAAAAGGCATAGAAAGCGACCCAGATGCCGAAGCGGTCCGAAAGCGACACCTTTTCCTCCTGCGCTTCACTCTGCTGCAGTTCGCCGCGCACAAACTTTCCGCCGAGATGATCGGATTCATATTCCGGCAGCAGATGGCGACGATTGGAGGTTACATAGATCAACACATTTTCGGGAGCCGAATAAACCGAACCGTCCAGGGCGCTTTTCAGCATCTTGTAGCTCAGTTCTCCGACCTCGAAAGTCAGGTCGTCGCAGAGCAGGATAAAATGGTAGGGCTGGTTTTCCACGGCAGTGAATATTTCGGACAGGTAGATCAGATCCTCTTTTTCCACCTGGATGAAACGCAACCCCTCGGGAGCGAACTTGTTCAGCAGCGCCTTGACCAGCGACGACTTGCCGGAACCGCGCGAACCCCACAGCAGGGCGTTGTTGGCCGGAAGTCCGGCCAGAAACTGGCGGGTATTGCTGATCATGATATCTTTCTGTTCATCAACTCCCAAAAGCTCATCCAAGGTGGTGGTATCGGTGACCTTGACCGGTTCAAGATAGCCGGAGAATGAGTGCCGGCGCCAGTTGGCGGCGGGGCAGGTTGCCCAGTCGATCGGGGCGATCGCTTTGGGAAGCAGCATTTCGACCGAGCTAAGGACACGTTCCAGTTGGGCTACAATTTCGGGTTTCAGATTAAACATGGATCCGGATCTCTCTTTTAAAATTGTGGATTAGCAATTGATGCATCTGCCCGGCGCTGCAAGGTTTTTGAAAATAAAACTGCACAAAAGTGATAAATCAACCTAACTAGCCGGGAAAAGACAAGAAATAGCCGACATTCTGTATACGCCATAGGGTCGGATGCTGTCAAAGCAAAAATAGAACAGTGATCCTTCTCTTGCTTATTGCTTCTGTTTTCATATATATGCCATTGTCTGCGGAATACGATATGCAGGATTGCTGTACCTTGCGGGAGAATCATGAAAATCATCGACAAAATCAGACAGGACCAGCAGTTCTTATCGCTGGAGTTTTTCCCGCCCAAGGGGCATGCAGAATGGCCGGCTTTTTTCCAGACCGTGGAGCGCCTGGCCGGGCTGAATCCGCTCTTTGCTTCGGTCACCTACGGCGCCGGAGGAAGCACCCATGGCGATTCCCTGGAAATAGTCACACGACTGCAGAAAGAGTATGCCCTGGAAACCATGGCCCACCTGACCTGTATCGGCTCTTCTCCGGATCAGGTTATCAGCTTCCTGAATGCGCTGGCAGCTGCCGGGGTATACAATGTTCTGGCGCTGCGCGGAGACCGCCCCCAGGAGGCAGAAGCCGATTTTGTCTCCTCTCCGCTTCTGCAGCACGCCACTGATCTGGTCAGTCTGATCAGCTCATCCCACCCCGCTCTGGGAATGGGTGTGGCCGGCTATCCCGAAACCCACCCCGAGGCGCTGAGCCCGGAGTCGGATCTTTTTTATCTGAAACTGAAACTGGATAACGGCGCCGATTTTGCGATAACCCAGCTGTTTTTCGACAACTGCCTTTACCATGATTTTGTGCAACGGGCGCGGGTGGCCGGCATCAGCAAACCGATTATTCCCGGCATCCTGCCGATAGTCAGCCTGAAGGTCATCAGACGCATCGTCGCCATGTGCGGATCAACTATTCCGGCGGAATTCATGGCAGAACTGGAAGAAGCCGACCGGCGCGGCGGTGCCGCGGCGGTGCAGGAGCTCGGCGTGGCCCATGCCCGGAACCAGATACGGCAGCTGCTGCAGGCCGGGGTGCCGGGGGTGCATATCTACACCCTCAACCGGGCCGGAGTCGTT
>JACMKN010000190.1 GCA_014380135.1 Deltaproteobacteria bacterium | reverse complement strand
TTGATAGTGATGCAGGAATACCGGTCCGGTGATCAGCGTCTTGACCGGTTTCCCCTTGATCTGCCAGCTCTGCCCGTTTTTGCCGCTAACGGAGATGGATACCTTCTGATCAAACCAGATGCTGCGCACCAGGTTTTTCTGGGTTCGGGATGATTCAACCAGTTCCAGGTAGAGCAGGTTGCCGTCATCGGCCACCCGGATATAAGGTTTGGTAGCAGCATGGGGATAGCCCTGTTCGTTGACCGTGGCCAGCACCTTGGTGGAATCGTCACTATTGAACAGAGCGATGATTTCCTTGTTTAATTTTGTTGTCATGTCATGCCTTCCTTTCCTGTAGGGGCGTCCCCTTGCGGGCGCCCTGGTTGTGCAGCCGAATGCGGGCAGGCGCGAGGCGCTGCCCCTATGAATTACAGCAGCCGTGACAGGTCTGTGTCGGGGTGGTTGCCGCAGCGGCGATAATCGTCGAAATCAGCGGGCAGGTTGTACTTTACCCGCAGGTTGTGGAGCCCTTGGGCAAGCTGTACAAAGTATTCCAGTGACGGGTTCTTCTGGTCGCGGAAATTGGAGCCGGGGCGTGGCACCCAGACAATATAGACAGTGGTCACGCCGTTTTCCGCCAGAAATTCAGCTTCTTCAAGAGTCGAGGCCAGAGCGTCCGCCTCACTGGTGAATCCGTACGGTTTTGCCAGCTCTACTCCACCAACCAAACCGGTACCGACATTCCCGCGACCAAAGATATCCACCGCACGGATCAGACGCTGCCGCCACTCCTTGTACCCGACCGATTGCGCCTTACCGGGGCATATCCAGTTGAACTTTTCTTCTCCCAGAACCTCCAGGTCGCTGGTGTAGCTCATCAGGCCGGTCTCTTCATAAAGACGAGCCAACTGGTTTTCGTCGAAGGCCGAGGCGATCAACTGGCTGGGAAACTTTTTAGTTTTGAAGTTCTCGCCGATGGCCTGCAACGTTTCGATGTAGAAATCAACCTCGCGATCGAAGATGTTATCACCCTTGAGAACTGAGCCTGATGTAAGGCACATACCGGTAAAACGCCCCGGCTCTTTGATCGCCTCGCGGATGGTCTCGGACACATCCTCCGGTTTCAGCCTTGAAGGCACACCCAGTTCATTCTTCTGCTGTTTGGTATGGGTGACGATATCGCAGAAGCGGCACTCCTTCTTATCTGCCCAGAAATGGCAATAGCTGGATTGGAAAATATTCAGCCGTTGAGGACGGGCGCTGGCAACATGGCTCATGGGAATGCCGGATTTAGTGAATTTGTCGTAATAAAGCGGCTTGGACCACAACTCTACGTATTCGACAAAGTCGCCGTCATCCACCAGCGCCAGTTTTCCGTCTACCAGGTCAACCAGATACGGATTCTGATCCAGCGGCGTCGGGTCGGTCAGGATAGTCGTACCATCACGCAGCAGCAGGGATTCAGGCAGATCCTTGATTTCACCATCCCGCGAGCCGAACAGATAAGGGCTGCGCATCTGGACAGACTCATCCACCGTCTCCAATGCCCGCTCTGTGTAATGGACTCCCCGGCGTTGGGCATCGATTTTTACCGCTATCAAACGTGGAAACTCGGGGTGCCGTTCCAGCACCTGATTCAGTTCCGATTCCTCTTTTGCAACTAATTTCAATGCAACTGACATATGGGTATAACCTCCGGAAGGATTTTGTTCTTAGCGGGACAGCTCTGCGACCCGGTCGAGACGCTCCCAGGGCAGATCCAGATCGGTGCGACCGAAGTGCCCATAGGCAGCGGTCTGGCGATAGATCGGTCGGCGCAAGTCGAGCTGCTCAATGATGGCGGCCGGTCGCAGATCGAAGTGTTTTGCAATCAGGGCCGAGAGCTGCTCGTCGCTGATCGTGCCGGTACCGAACGACTCGACAAAGACTGCCACCGGCCGGGCCACACCGATGGCGTAGGCAATCTGGATTTCCACCTTTTTTGCCAAACCGGCTGCGACGATATTTTTGGCCACATAGCGGGCGG
This sequence comes from Deltaproteobacteria bacterium, assembly GCA_014380135.1. GTDB lineage: Bacteria > Desulfobacterota > Desulfuromonadia > Geobacterales > Pseudopelobacteraceae > JACRCG01. The sequence continues at coordinate 1,896 of JACMKN010000190.1, read as the reverse complement.
CGTAGGCACCGGAGCGGTCAACCTTGGTAGGATCCTTGCCAGAGAAGGCGCCGCCGCCATGCCGTGCCACACCGCCGTAGGTATCGACAATGATCTTGCGGCCGGTCAGACCGGCATCACCGTGGGGTCCCCCCACCACAAAGCGCCCGGTGGGGTTGATGAAGAAGCGGGTCCGGTCGTCCAGCAGATCCTCCGGAATGACCGGTCTGATGATTTTATTGATGACATCCTCCCGGATCTGCTCCAGCTTCACCTCCGGTCCGTGCTGGGTGGAGATGACCACCGTGTCGATCCGCAGCGGGCGGCCATCTTCGAATTCGACCGTCACCTGGCTCTTGCCGTCCGGCCTGAGGTAGCCGATTTCTCCCTGTTTGCGGGCCGAGGCCAGCTTCCTGGTCAAACCATGGGCCAAGGCTATGCTGGTCGGCAGGTATTCAGGCGTCTCGTCGGTGGCATAGCCGAAGACCATGCCCTGGTCACCGGCGCCGACCGAATCCAGGTAGCCGTCGTGGTCGCCGCCGTTGCGCTGTTCAAGGGCCGAATTGACCCCCTGGGCGATGTCCGGTGATTGCTGATCCAGCGAGACCAGCACGGCACTATGTTCGGCATCCAGACCGAGATCGGCGCTGGTATAACCCACCTCCGCAATGGTGTCCCGCGCCACCCGCACCGCGTTGATCTGCGCCGTGGACGATGTCTCACCGATGATCACCACCAGGCCGGTGGTGACACTGGTTTCGCAGGCCACACGGGCCAGGGGGTCCTTTTCCAGCAATGCATCCAGGACGGCATCCGAGATCTGATCGGCGAGTTTGTCCGGGTGCCCCTCGGTTACCGACTCCGATGTAAACAGGTAATTTTTTGCGGCCATGGTGTTCTCCTCTGTTGTTTTGTTGGTTAAAAAACGAAAAGAGGCCGAAGGAATTATTCCCCCGGCCTCCAGTTTTTCTGGTCAGCACAGCAATTATTATCAGGCAGGTTGATCAGACCTGCTATGTCAAACTCAATCCATCTGGTAGATGGCGGCCACCGCATGACTGCGGTAATAGTGGCTGATGCGCCGCAGACCGTGAGGATTTAACAGATCGTCGAGTTCTTCGTGGGTCAGGGTTTTGGAGCAGTCGGCGCACGAGAAATAGTCGACACAGGCTGTATCGCAGCGTTCCTGCGGCTGGCGGCAGCGCACCTCCATCAGCAGGTAACCGCCCGGCTTCAGGTTGGCAACGGCATTATCCAAATAGGCGTGCCGTCCGGCGCTGTTCATGATGATGTTGAAGACATAGGTAGACAGCACCAGATCCACGTTCAGATTGCTTCTGGGCAGTTCATCGGTGTCCAGCAGGCGTTAGATGTGCCGCAGGCCCGGGCAGCCGCGCAGCTTTTCAACCTGTTCCGGAAGATCCGCGGCATAGACGCTGAACCCTTCCTGCGCCAGATAGACCGCATTACGCATCGTGCCGGTTCCGTAATCGAGGACATCCATGGCATGCCGTGTTTTGAAAAAGCTGCTGTAACGCCTGACACTTTCAGCAACTGTAACCATAGCGCCCCCCTCTCATCCACAACAAATATAATAACTATAAACTTAGTAGATTAATAGCACGGAGTTTTATGATGTGTCAAGAAAAAATATGGTGATTCGACTAAAACCGAAATGGAATGACAGAATGCCGCGCCAGTCTCAGAGGAGTGCACCTGTTTTCCATTGAATAACAAAAACCGGGGCTGTATAGTAGTACAATATAATACTACCAGTCAGGAGGATATATGCATCTTGTCAAAACATCCATTACCTTGCCTGACGACCTGCTGCAGGAAGCTCGAAGCATGTCGCGAAACGTCAGCGGACTTGTCACCGAAGCTCTACGGGAATACATCCGGCAACGCAAGGTTCAG
>JACMKN010000189.1 GCA_014380135.1 Deltaproteobacteria bacterium | reverse complement strand
GAATTGGACAAGCGGGAGAGTTTCTGATGAAGCTCATGCTTGACACAAATATCTGCATTTATATTATCAAGCAACAGCCAGTTACTGTGCTAAAGCGTTTTCTGGAATATAAGATTGGCGATATAGGCATTTCTTCCATTACTCTTTCAGAATTACGCTATGGTGTTGCCAAAAGTACACATCAAGAAAAGAATACCAAAGCCCTTGATGAGTTTATTACACCTTTAGAAGTTGTCTCGTTCGACGAAGAGGCAGCTCACGTTTACGGCGATATTCGAGCAACTCTTGAAAAGGCTGGTATACCAATTGGTTCTATGGATATGCTGATTGCTGCTCATGCCGCCTCGTTAGGAATTCCTCTGGTTACTAGCAACACCCGAGAATTTGTACGTATTCCCGCCCTTAATATTATTGATTGGATAGCTTGATTTTCGACCCACCGGTTCCGGCGCTAACCGGCGCGCAGTTTTTTCGCGCGACCGGTTGTACGCGTTGTTCGCTGCTCTGTCTGTACATCCGCATAGGAATCCAATAATTGTCGGATCATTCGCTGATATTGCGTATGATATTTCGATGCCTCTGCTTTGAAGAACTCAACGCTCTTCTTGCTGAGAGAAATCGTCACCTTGACCGATTCCTCACTGAAGGCCAGCTCAGCCGGAGATGGGAGAAAATCTCGTACAATCTTGATTTCGCCCAAAGGTTCATCGGTGTATTTTATTTTCGTGCTCATAAATCGCCTTTCCTTTCCGCCAGTAACCAGCACCAAAAATACGAATCACGTTGTTTCGATACGTAAATCGTACCGTTAGTATTCCGTCACCGGCCTTGCCAAAGCAGTAGTAACGCATTTCATCATCGCTGTGGTTCACATCTTCAGCGATGATACGATAGGGGTCGGCAAAGGCATATTGTGCCGAGGCAAATGAGACTCCGTGCTTTTGCAGGTTTTCCTGATCCTTGTTCGAGTCCCATTCAAAATGCGCTGTTGTCATGCAATTACCATAACAGTAATCAAAGTAAAAAACCATACTATTGTATGGCATATAATATGGTTGTAATCCGTTTTTTGTCTTGCTCAGCGACCGGGCATGAAGTTGACCCGCCGTCTTTTACTTTTGGTGGGTCTAACTTTCTGGTTGGAAATTCGGTGTTCTCGCCGTACCGCGTGCGGCGGCTTGGCGGCAATCCGGCCGGCAAGTTCCTGCGCCCCAGGGAGAAGTCCCTCCGGCTCGGTCAACTCCAGAAATATCCCCAACTTCAGTGTTTCTTCGGCCTCCACCATCCGACCGGTAAAGGTGATTTCCGCCGCTTGCTGATAGCCGATGATACGCTGCAGAAACCAGGCGCCACCATCTCCCGGAATAATTCCCAGGTTGATGAAGGTCTCTCCGACAACCGCCTTAGTTGAGCCGATGCCTCTGCCGGTATCTAAAGTCCCGGCATTCTGCAGGCGCTGTTTCAGTGGTCGGGGGTCAGCCAGGGTCAGGAAAAAAGCGGCACAGATCGGGATGGAGCGGGAAAGGCCGCCACGTACTTTCAGAAGGGAAAAGGTCGCAGAGCCGAAGCTGATAAAATCTACTTCATGTATTAAATGTGAGCCAGGACCTTCCAGACCCCGACAGCGCCCAGCAGCGCCACAAACCCTCCCAGACAGCGCTGAAAGACACCTCGCCCGAGAGCAGAAACCGTTGAAGCTACCTGGCCGAAGGCCAAAAGCACCGGCAGGGTGCCGAGTCCGAAGGCCAGCATCATGCCGCCCCCCTTCAACATTGAACCAGTGGTGGCCGCGGAAATCAGAACGCCATACACCATGCCGCAGGGGATCAGTCCCATCAGCAACCCGGTCGGTACGGCTGCCAGCACGGAACTTCTGCCTGTCACACGCGAAAGCAATCTTTGCAGCCCCACCCACCCCGACCCATCGAGTGCGGATAGGCCAAAAGAACGGATTCCGAACGCAGTAAAAAGACCAAGCGCCATCACAAAAAGGTTGGCGGCCAAGAATAACCAAAGTAAATGAGGTCTCAGCGCCGTGATCATGCCGGTCTGGGAGGCAAAACCTGCCAGCAGGCCCAGTGAAGCATAGGTTGCTATCCGTCCCAAGTGATAAAGCAGGTTGAAGAAAAAACGCTGCCAGGCGCCGGCATCCCGGTTGGATAACGCAAGGGCGGTCACGATCCCGCCGCACATGCCGAGGCAGTGACCGCTGCCGGCCAGTCCTATCGAGAATGCCAACCAGAGTTCCAGCATACCGTCAAGTCTCCAGTGCGCCGATCAGGCTCTTGATATCGACAACGCCGTTTTCCGTCAGCCAGGCTTCCATATCACGGGCGATCTGCTGGGCAGCGCCGGGATTGATGAAACTGGCGGTGCCGACCTGCACCGCCGTTGCTCCGGCCAGGATGAACTCCAGCGCATCGGTGGCGTTCATGATCCCGCCGATGCCGATGATCGGGACCTTGACGGCCTTGGCCACCTGCCAGACCATGCGCAGTGCGATCGGCTTGATGGCCGGGCCGGAGAAACCGCCGGTGATATTGGCCAGCACCGGGCGGCGCCGGTTCAGGTCAATCGCCATGCCGGTCAGCGTGTTGATCAGTGAAAGGCAGTCGGCGCCGGCCTCCTCGCAGGCCAGGGCCATGGCAACCACATCGGTCACGTTGGGGGAAAGCTTGACGATCAGCGGCTTTTTGGTGGCGGCCCGGCAGGCCGAAACTACCGAGGCGGCGCAGGCCGGATCGGTGCCGAAGACGATGCCCCCCTGCTTGACGTTGGGGCAGGAAATGTTGACCTCCAGGCCGGCCACCTCCGGGATCTGATCCAGCCGAGCGGCCAGTTCGGCGTATTCATCGACGGTGTTGCCGAAGAAGTTGGCGATGGCCGGAGTGTTGACCGAGCGGAGGAAGGGCACCTTCTTTTGAATAAAGGCCTCGATGCCGACGTTCTGCAGCCCGATGGCGTTCAGCATGCCTCCGGGGGTCTCGACAATGCGCGGAGTCGGATTGCCGGCCCGCGCCTTGAGTGAAAGCCCTTTGGTGACAAAAGCCCCGATTGATTCCAGGTCGACGTATTCGGCAAACTCCTCGCCATAGCCGAAGGTACCGGAGGCGGTCATGACCGGGTTGCGTAGCGCTATTCCGGCCAGATTAACGGTCATATCAGGTTTCATCTCAATCCCTCCACTTCAATTCGCCCGCTTCAAAAACCGGCCCTTCGGTACAGACACAGCGGAAATCGGGCGTTTCCGGGGAATGCTGCTGACCCGGCGCGACGCAACCCAGACAGGCCCCCACTCCGCAGGCCATGTAACCTTCCAGCGAGACCTGACAGGGAATGCCCCGCTCGGCAGCGATGTTCGCCACGGCATTAAGCATGCCGTGCGGTCCGCAGGCGTAGATGGTGGCCCTGCCCTGCAGCGCATCCAGACGGCGCAGCAGCGCCTCGGTCACCAGGCCGCACTCTCCCAGCGAACCATCCTCTGTGGCGGTGTAACACTCCACTCCCAAACGCTCGAACTCGGTGATGCAGAGGATATCGTCCCGCGTGCGGCCGCCGGCAAAGAGCCGCACCGGCGACCGCTTCACAAGTTCCTTGGCCAGCATGTACAGTGGAGCCAGCCCGACCCCGCCCCCCACAATCAGCTTCTCCTCATCCGCCTCGCCCAGTTCGAAGCCCTTGCCCAGCGGGCCGAGGATATCCAGCAGGTCGGTCTCATGCAGTGCGGAAAGCGTGGCAGTGCCCTTCCCTACCACCCGGTAGAGCATCTCCATATAGGGCTGGGCCACCGCGCCGCTGTGGGCCGGGGTATGGGTGCCGACGTCAAATATGCCGAAAGGGCGACGCAGCAGCGGATCGATGGCGCCGCTGATCCGTACCATCACAAACTGGCCGGGTGCGGCGGAAGCGAATTGTGGCGGAGCGGTCATGCGCATGCGCCAGTAACCGGGCGAAACCTCCGCATTGGAAAGAATCATGGCTGTGAACTGCATCGTTAGCTAGTCTCCTTGATATATATTTCCATCAGAACAGCATTTTCTGATGCTTCGTAATAGTTGGACCGGATACCGACCCGTTCGAAACCAAGGGCCTGATAGAGTTCTATGGCAGCAGCGCCGGATTCACGCACCTCCAGCGCCATAATCTCGGCCCCTTTCTCATGCGCCACGGCCAAGGCCTTTTCCATCAAAAGCCGGCCGAGCCCCCGGCCCCGCTGATCAGGTGCTACGGCGATGTCGAGAATCTGCGCCTCTTCAAACAGTGACATCAGGCAGACATAACCGGCGATCCCACCGTCGTATTCGGCCACGAAGGGGAACGAGTGCTGCGCCTGGATTTCGTGCAGAAAGTGTTCGCGCTTCCAAGGCACTGGAAACGAGGACTGTTCTATCAGCAGAACGGCTTCAAGATCGAATTCGGTCATCGGGCGTATGCAGGAAATTTTCGATGAATTCATGGGTGGACATAATATGTAAAGCGGCTTGCGTTGTAAACGCTTTAATCTCGGGTTTAAGATTGACAGCATGCGGATTCAACGTGTGCATAATCAACATCTCATGGCCTGCGCCGGTTATCGCCATAGACGAGCCTGAAACCGGGCTCCATCCAAGCGATGCTTCCCATTGTGGCCGAATACGCTGCCGACGCCGCCACACGCTCACAGGTTATCATGACTACACATTCTCCTCAGTTCCTTGACGCATTCAGAGAGGTACCCCCCACAACCACCGTGACAAAGCGGGAAAACGGTGAGACAACGCTACATACCTGGAGCGATGAAAAACTCAACTACTGGCTTCGGGAATATTCACTCGGAACCCTCTTTAAATCGGGTGAACTGGAGCAGATGCAATGAAGTTCGTCCTGTTTGTCGAAGGATATACGGAAGACAAGGCTTTGCCGAAATTTTTGAAAAGGTGGCTTGACCCGAGGCTGGGGAAGCCGGTTAGCATCAAGGGATAGGCCGCTGATGACTTGTAATAACTTGGAGTCCAATTCGAAAAGCCCCTATTACTGCTGAACTTGATAGCTCCATATTTTTTCCTTTAGTTCAACGGCTTGGGCGGTAAGCGGGTTCACCGCTCTTCCGTCCTGGTTGGGCATATCAGAGTTCATCTCCGTGAAGAGGGGGGCGATCCTTAACCTTGGACATGACCCGGTCGAATGCCTCGCGGCTACCTTTAGCTGCCAATGCGTCCAGATAATCCTCGGTAGCAAGCGCAGAAATCTTTTCTGCAAGTGCGGTAGCAACAAGCTGATTGACGGAAATGTGCTCGCTCTTGGCTAACTGTCTGGCAGATTTATGCAAATAATCGGGAAGCCTCAAACTCATGGTACTCATTTTATACCTCCATAATTTTTAATGAACCAGCCCGGAGTGACTGCCCGAATTCCAAAGCGCTCACTCCCCTCAAAGTCCTTAGTGTTATGTGTAACGATAAAATCTACACCGGCAGTAACCGCAACCTCCAGGACCATGTCATCATTCGGGTCTTTGAGATGTGGGCGCCAAAGGTAATGAATTTTTAAACGTTCAGCCTTATCTACTAAAAAGCCAAGAAATGCCTTGATATCTGAATGGGTTAATTGAAGTACATTCCGGTGTCTAGTCAGCACATCTTCGTATTCCAGAACCAGCGTAACCGATATGCATGGAATTATTAAGCCGTCGCGCACCAAAATCATAAGCGCGTTTGAAGCCCCGCTTGATGAATAAAGAGCGGCGTACAGTATATTTGAGTCGATTACAACGCGAGTTGTCTTCATGGTGGTATCGTATATGATATCTTATAGTGTGTCAAGGAAGGGTGTGATTTGAAGAGTGTGATCCATTACCCGGCTACGGCTCGGTAATTTTGTCGAACAGCCCGGTGCGGACCCGCATGCCGGGTGGTGTGGGGGCTGGGGGAGAAAAACCCCCGGCTACCCGATTGGAACCTTTCGTCTCTTCTCTTTTGGAAAAATGGGAAATGGAGCGTTGACCCTTTTACTTCTCTCCGGAAAATGTATGCGAGGCTTACGTGCAGCTCCATTATATCTGCGATTGCCTCAAGACGACGACTTATTGCGTCAGGATGTCCAAGACTGGCTTCAGCAATTACGAACTCTGAGATGAATACGTCGTAGTTACTCCGTTGTGTCTCCCACCACTCGATGGTGACGTTCTGGTTTGCAGAGGTAATAGATTTCTATTCATTCTGCTTCATCAGTAGTTGCATAGATATTATTGAACCTGTTGGAATGTTGAGTAATGTTATCTGCTTGTCAAAAGAGATTATATGATTCTCATACCGAAGGCCGTTTTTACCGATTCTGCCGTACATCTCGGCAAACGAGGGGTTGCGGCTGCTTTTTTTTGCTGAAAGAGTGGGAGCTTGTGGTCGGACTGCGTATTCCGCACCAAATCGGTCTTCCAAGATGCCAACTTGAGGGCTAATGCGTAGCTCATTATAGACCAACCGCTCCTCCTATCTTCCGCTCACCCTACCCACCAACTATTGAAAGCCCGCTGATGCGGGCTTTTCATATCCATGCACATTCGTACATTGACAGCATACTGACTATCTGTATAATGACAAAATTACGATTACGAGGTGCTAATTATGTACGACATTGAAAACAGCATCGGATTCCTGCTCTCCAAGGGCTACCAGCGCGCCTGGGGAATGCTGCGGGAGGAGATCGACAAGTACGAAATGACTCCGCCCCAATTCGGCCTGCTGGCGTTTCTGTGGCGCGAGGATGGCCTGACCCAGACCGAGCTGTCGGAAAAGGGGCAGATCGACCGCACCACCATCGGCGGCCTGATCGACCGCCTGGAAAAGATAGGCCTGGTGGAACGCCGGCCACACCCCCAGGACCGGCGCGCCTACCAGATCTACCTGACCGAACGCGGCCGGGAGCTGGAAGGTCCGCTGACCGAATGCGCCCAGCGGACGCTGGCCCGGTTCACCAAAGACTTGAGCCAACAGGAGGTCAGCGAACTTCGGCGCATGCTGATAATACTGAGGGGAGAAAGGACTGTTTATGATTTTCCAGCGTGTTAGCCTTTTTTGCGTAGTTTTCCTTTGCGTTGCCGCCCAAAGCTGGGCAGCCCCGCTGTCGCTGCAGGAATGCCTTCAGAAGTCCAGAGACAACAACCCGGCCCTGAAGAGCGCCGCCTGGGATACCCGTCTGGCACAGGAGAATGTCCGTCTGGCGACATCAAGCAGCTATCCGCGGGTTGATGCCCAGGCCGGATATACGGTGCAGCAGAAGCCGCAGGCGGTCATCATCAGCGGACGGACCGCCGAGACCCAGGAAGCGGATTTCGCCTTTGCCGGACTGTCGGCCAACTACACACTCTACGATTTCGGTCGGCGCGACTCCAGAAAGCTGCAAGCCGGCGCGGCAGCCGATGCCGCCGCCCAAACCTTCGAATCCAAACGTGGTGACGTTGCCCTGCAGACCATTGAAGCTTGGTTCGGTATCCTTGAATCCGGCAAATTGATCACGGCCGCCGGCGATGAAGTCGCCCAGGTAATTGAACACCGGCGGGTGGCACAGGTGCTGTTTGAGGAAGGGGTTGTCACCCGCAATGATCTTCTGCAGGCCGATGTGCGTCTGGCTGCCGCCCGCCAGAAACTGCTGACACTCCAGAACCGGCGTGAAAACGGCTGGCTGCTGCTGAATTTCCTGACCGGCAGCGAAGCCGGCTTCAGAGCCGAACTGGACGAAAGTGCGGCACTGACAACAGATCAATCAGTGGATAAGGACATTACACATATAGTACTGAAACGTCACGATATTCAGGCCCTGCAGCATGGGGCCGAAGCCAGCGATTACGAAGTCAGCGAAAGCAGAAGCAGCTTCTTCCCGGAGCTGTACACACGCCTGGCGCTGGATTACGTTCAGAACGACAAGGTACGGGAGCAGGCCATCATGTCGGCCACTCTCGGACTGAAATTCAACCTGTTTGATGGCTACGCCTCCACTACGACCAGGGAAAAGGCCATCAAGAGCCGTTCACGAATCCAGGACGCTCTCAGACTGGCCCGGGAACAGGCCCGGCTTGAGATAAACAGCGCCAGAAACGATGCCGCCGTGTCCAAAGAGCGGATTGCCGTGGCTGAAACGGCCATCCGCCAGAGCGAAGAAAACCTGCGCATCAACCAGGAGCGTTACCGGGAGCGGGTCGGAACGGCCACCGAAGTGCTGGACGCCCAGACCCTGGTGACCCAGACCAAAAGCGACTACCACCGGGCCTACTATGAGCACCAGACCGCCACGGCTCGTTTGAAGCACGCCACCGGCGAACTGTAAACGGCCTTTCGGCTCCGCTCAGGGAAAACATTGGAGGAAGCAGATGACAGACGAAAATACAAAAACAGAGCAGGATCAGGCCGCTGCGACGAAAGCACCTGCCGCGAAGAAACCGGCTGTCAATAAACGTAAAAAAGCATTGGTCATCCTGATGATCATCGTCATTGCCGGAGGATGGTCCGGCTTGAGGATGTTCATCAAAAGCAAGACCCATGTGGAAACCGACAACGCCTTTATCGAGGCCCGCATCCTGCCGGTCTCCTCCAGGGTTTCCGGCACGGTGGCCCGGGTGCTGGTGAATGACAACCAATTCGTCAAGCAGGGTCAACTGCTGCTGGAGATCGACCAGAGTG
>JACMKN010000188.1 GCA_014380135.1 Deltaproteobacteria bacterium | reverse complement strand
TATCGCTATATTGTTCTGGCAGTCGCCCTTACATTTGTCAGCTATTTTCTGCGGGCCGTGCGCTGGCGTTATCTGCTTATCTCCGAGAAGGAAATCCCCCTTTCGTCACTGTATCCGGCGACTGTTATCGGATACATGGCCAATAACCTGCTTCCGGCCCGCCTGGGGGAATTCGTCCGGGCATACATTCTGGCCAGGCGCGAACAGCTCGAAACGCCCTCCGTATTTGCATCATTGGTGATTGACCGCCTTTTTGACGGCTTCACAGTTCTGGTCATGCTGCTGATTACGCTGTTTACCGTGCGTCTGCCGCCGGGGATGGAAGATGCCGCGCTTGCGCTCAAGGCCGGCGGGGCGGCCATGTTTCTGCTCTACTGCGGCGTACTTGTTTTCCTGTTCTTTTTGAAACTGCAGACGATGCGGACGCTCTCCCTTGTCCGGTTTTTGTTGAAACCGTTTCCGGAGCGCATTTCCGAAGGCGCGATTCCAATGCTGGGTTCTTTCATCGGCGGTATCCGGCTGTCGTCACGCAGTCGGCATATAGCGGCGATTATTGGGTCATCAATATTGATCTGGACTTTTGCCGTGCTGCCGGTTGATATGACGCTGCGCTCATTCGGCATAGATCTGCCGATCACCGCCTCCATGTTTATCATGGTATTACTGGTTTTTGCCGTCATGGTGCCGGCTTCGCCCGGTTTCATCGGAACCTATCATTATGCCTGTTTCAAAGGGCTCTCTGCTTTTGAAATTCCGGAAGCTACAGCACTGAGTATCGCCCTGATTATTCACGGTACGGCTTTTTTTCCTGTGATCATCGCCGGATTTTATCATCTGTGGCGTGACAAGATCTCCCTTAGTGATATTCAAAAGGCGGAAGAGGTTCGTGGATGAGTATCTTCAAAATCAATAAAAGTCTGATTGACCCGTTTCTGGTGCTCTCCTGCATAATTCCGTTTGCCCTGTATATGGCAACCTTGGCTCCATCGGTTACATTTTTCGATAGCGGTGAATTTTTGACGGCCACCGCTTCAATGGGATCTGCCCATTCTCCCGGATACCCGCTGTTTTTGATGTACGCCAAGCCGTTTACATGGATTCCCCTGGGTAATATTGCCTTTCGCATCAACGTTGCCACGGCGGCCTCTTCTTCCATCGCCTGTCTTGTCGTATATGTTCTGGTAACATATCTGCTAAAAATAGAAGTCCTGCTTGATAATGAGCGCTTTAACCGGTTTGCTGTTAAAGCGGCCGGGTTGGCGGCAGCCGTTTCCTTCAGTGTTACTCCCCGCCTGTGGCTGCAATCCAACCATGACAAGCCCTATCCTCTGCTGGCATTTATTTCGGCGATAATCTTTTACCTGCTGCTGAAGTGGCGGGAGCATTATCTTGAGGGGAGCGAGCGTCCGTCCTATGTCTATGTCTGTACTTTTCTGGCCGGTTTGTCGATGGCGATTCACCAGATCATCGTGCTGCTGCTGCCGGCCTGGTTTTTGATGATTATGCTCACAGACCGGCGCTTGATTAAACGGGTCAAGGAGCTGATTCTTGCCACTGCCTTTGCCTTGCTCGGTTTTTCAGTCCACCTGTATCTGCCGCTACGTGCGATCAGTAATCCTTTGCTGAACTGGGGCGATTCCAAAACCGTTGACCAGTTTCTCTGGCATTTTTTGCGCAGAGGCTATCCATCCGAACCGCACTCGCGTGATGCCGCGTTGCTGTGGGCACAGCTGAAGGCCTTCAACGTGTCGCGTGAGTTTACCTGGTTGGGAGTTGTGCTGGCACTGATTGGACTGGTCTATCTCTGGAAAAAAAACCGGGCACTCTTTGTTGGCTACCTGGCAGCAGTCTTCACATTCCTGCTGGTAATAGCCGGCTATTTCAACACTTTGCTGGATTTGATATTCCTGACAGAAGAATTTTTTACGCCACTCTATCTTCTTACGGCGGTTCTGATCGGTCTCGGGCTGTTCAGTCTGCTCGGGTATGCCGTGCGCAATGCCCGACTGCCGGAACGTGTCGGAGCTGCGGTATACGGGCTTTGCGCGGTGATGTTCTTCTCGCTTCCGACCGCGCTGTGCGCAGTGAACTATTATGAAAACGATCAGCATGACAACTATATCGCTTTTGACTATGCCACTAATTCACTGCGTTCGCTGCCGCAGAACGCGATCATGTTCACCTGGGGTGACAGCGGCGCATTTCCGCTCTGGTATCTGCAGGGTGTCGAGCGCATGCGTGAAGATCTCGATCTGCCCCATACTCCCCATCTTGTTTTTGACTGGTATCTTGATTCGATGCCGCGACTTTTCAAAGACAGTAACTTAAGGAAATTCGATGTCGCATCTTCCGGTCCCGAAGTAGCGCTGCGTATCGCCGTAACCGAAAATCTGGGGGTCAGGCCGGTATACATCGATTTTTCAACACGATATTCGGTGGAATTCAAGGATTATCTGCCTTCTCAGAAAGGAATCGTTTACCGTGTCAGAAGAATGAATGATCCGGTTGGACTTCCCGATATCTCCATCTGGGACAACTACAACAGCCGGGGAATCTACGAAAAAATTTCTTTCCTTGATCTTGATACCGGCAAGGCGATCATGATTTATTCCAACAGTTATATAGAGTCCGGTGAGTTTTTGTTTGGAATCAGCCGTTTTGAAGAGGGAATGCTGATGTTGCAGAGGGCTGAACGGATATCACCCGAAATGAAGGTCGCTGCGGACCAGATTCGCATGCGCTTCGGTCTGGCAAGGTAAGCATATGTTATCATTGAGCGGAAAGACACAAGTCGTCGGTATTATTGGTAACCCGATAAGGCATTCATTGTCGCCGGCCATGCAGAACGCTGCCTTTGAGGCTTGCAACCTCGATTATGTGTACGTTCCCTTCGCGGTAGCACCTGAAAAACTCGGAGAAGCGGTGTCTGGATTGTGCGCATTGAGCGTCTGCGGTTTCAATGTCACGATTCCACATAAGGTGTCGATCATTCGCTACCTTGACGAACTGGACCGCACCGCCGAGGATGCCGGAGCCGTAAATACCGTCCTTGTCCGCGATGGCCGGATGACCGGTTTTAATACCGACGGCGACGGCTTGGTCTGCTCTCTTGCAGAAGATCTGGACTTTAGCCCCGGTGTGGCTCCGATTGTCATAATCGGAGCCGGAGGGGCGGCCCGCGGTGCCGTTGCGGCCCTATGCCGGGCCGGGGCGCAGCAGATTGTCATCGTTAACCGTTCCTACGACAATTCCTGCACATTGAAGGAGGAAATGAATCTGCGCTATCCGGGAGTGCGCATTGAAGCGGTTAAACAGAATCAGCTGGGTAAAAAACATCTGGTCAATGTCTCGCTGCTGATCAATACAACTTCACTTGGCATGAATGGAGAGCGAATGGATTTCCTGGATCTTGCAGCGTTGCCGTCCTCTGCCAAAGTTTATGACATGGTGTATTCTCCTGCAATTACTCCCTTGATGAGTGAAGCGGCTGAAAAGGGGATCGCGGTGTCCAACGGTCTCGGGATGCTCGCCGCACAGGGAGAAAGAGCCTTCACTGTCTGGACTGGGCAAATCCCGCCCAAGGGGCTGATGAAGCGCGTTTTGCTGAGTACTTGTCGTCCCTAACTACAACTTGACAATAACCACCATACCTCATAGAATGGCGCTTCAGACCGGTTAGCGGAGGATACATGCAGTCAAGCAGACTGGGAGAAATCCTGGTTAAGAATAATTTAATCAGTCGTGAACAGCTTGACCAAGCCCTGGAAGAACAGAAACTTTCAGGTAATCAGACCCGTCTCGGCAGTATTCTGATCAAGCAGAATCTTCTGACCGAGGAAAATCTGACCTCATTTCTCTCCAGGCAGTATGGTGTTCCCAGTGTAAATCTCGCCGATTATGAGATAGACCCAGTCGTAATCAAGATCATTCCACCCGAAGTTGTTCAAAAATATCAGCTGGTCCCGGTCAACCGTGCCGGAGCCACGCTGATTGTCGCCGTCAGTGACCCTTCCAATCTGTTCGCGCTTGAAGACATCAAATTCATGACCGGCTACAACATTGAAATGGTTGTGGCATCTGAACGGGATATAAAGGCTTCGATAGACAAGTATTACGATCAGTCCGCCTCCCTGGCGGATGTGATGAGCGATCTTGATGTCGAGGATATGGAAATTGTCGGCGACGATGAAGAGATCGATGTCGGGTCACTGGAGCGCGCCACGGAGGACGCCCCGGTTGTCAAGATGGTTAACGCCATTTTGCAGGATGCCATCCGGAAAAAGGCCAGTGATATTCATATTGAACCTTACGAGAAGGTTTTCAGGGTTAGATATCGGATTGACGGTATCTTGTATGAAGTCATGAAGCCGCCCCTGAAACTGAAAAATGCAATCACCTCCCGCATCAAGATCATGTCCGAACTGGATATAGCCGAGCGCCGTCTGCCCCAAGACGGTCGCATCAAGATCAAGTTGGGCGGCGGAAAGGATATGGATTTCCGGGTATCCGTCCTGCCGACCCTTTTCGGTGAAAAAATATGCCTGCGATTGCTTGATAAAGGCAATCTCCAGACCGACCTGACAAAACTTGGCTACGAGCAGGAGGCTTTGAATCACTTCATGCACGAAATCCATAAGCCGTTCGGCATGGTTCTGGTTACCGGTCCGACCGGAAGCGGCAAAACGGTTTCGCTCTACTCCGCTTTGGCCGAGCTCAACAAGGTTTCCGAAAACATATCCACTGCTGAAGACCCGGTCGAATTCAACTTTGCCGGCATCAATCAGGTGCAGATGCATGAAGACATCGGTCTCAATTTTTCGGCTGCGCTGAGATCGTTTCTGCGGCAGGACCCCGACATCATCATGATCGGAGAGATCCGCGACTTTGAAACCGCCGAAATAGCCATTAAAGCCGCTTTGACAGGCCACATGGTTCTCTCGACGCTGCATACCAACGATGCCCCGGCCACAATAAACCGCCTGCTGAACATGGGGATCGAGCCTTTTCTGGTCGCATCGGCCGTTAATCTGATTACAGCCCAGCGTCTGGCACGTAAAGTCTGCATTGAGTGCAAACAGCCCGAGGATATCCCGGTACAGGCTCTGATCGATGCCGGAGTGCCGCCTGACGAAGCTTCCTCTTACGTCTGCATGCGCGGCAAGGGTTGCCCCGTCTGCAATAATACCGGCTACAAGGGACGTGTAGGATTTTATCAGGTCATGCCGATGCGCGAAGAGATCAAGGAACTGATCCTGAACGGCGCCAATACCGCCGAAATCAAGCGTGAGTCTATGCGGATCGGCATCAAAACCATGCGGCAGTCAGGTTTGACAAAACTAAAAGAGGGCATAACCTCCTTTGAGGAAGTGTTGCGTGTAACTATTTCTGACGACTAGCCGGGAGGCCCCGCGGATGCTAAATCTTCATCAGCTGTTAAAAATACTGGTTGAATCAAATGGTTCCGATCTTCACATCACGACCAATTCGCCTCCACAGATGCGCGTCGATGGTCATCTGATTCCGATGGATTTTCCACCAATGAATCAGGTGGAAACCAAACAGCTTTGCTACAGTGTCCTGACCGATGCCCAGAAACATAAATTTGAAGAAGAAAACGAGCTGGACCTCTCTTTCGGAGTCAAGGGACTTTCCCGTTTCAGGGGAAACATGTTCATTCAGCGGGGTGCAGTTGCGGGTGTTTTCAGGGTTATTCCCTATAAAATCCTGACCTTCGAAGAGCTCTGTCTGCCGCCGATCGTTCCGGAACTGGCCGCAAGACCACGTGGCCTGATTCTGGTGACCGGCCCCACTGGAAGCGGCAAATCCACGACCCTGGCCTCGATTGTTGACTATATCAACATCAATCGTCGCGAACATATCGTAACGATCGAAGACCCGATCGAATATCTGCATCCCCACAAGGGATGTCTCGTCAACCAGCGCGAGGTGGGTGCCGATACGAAGGGTTTTAAAAATGCACTCAAATATGTTCTGCGCCAGGATCCCGATGTCGTGCTGGTCGGCGAGCTGCGAGATCTGGAGACGATCGAGGCGGCCTTGACGCTGGCCGAAACAGGTCATCTCTGTCTTGCGACACTCCATACCAATTCATGTGCCCAGACTATTAACCGGGTTGTCGATGTTTTTCCCCCCTACCAGCAGACCCAGATTCGTGCCCAGCTTTCATTCGTACTGGAAGGGGTCTTGTCGCAGACCCTGATTCCCAGGATGGGAACCAAAGGACGTGCTCTGGCGCTTGAAATCATGGTGCCGAACGCAGCCATCCGTAACCTGATTCGTGAGGACAAGGTGCACCAGATCTATTCACAGATGCAGGTCGGACAGGAAAAATTCGGTATGCAGACAATGAATCAATCGTTATTTATCCTGTTTCAAAAACGTCAGATTTCACTGGAAGAGGCTTTGGGGCGCTCCCAGGACCCCGAAGAACTGAAGCAGATGATCAATAGTCCTGCGGCAGGCATGCAGCGTCGCCCACCGATGCGCTGATTTATACCAAGGAGAACGGCAATGCCAAAATTTAACTGGGAAGCGCGCACAAAAACAGGTGGTTCGCAAAAGGGTGTAATTGAAGCTGCTACTGTTGAGGTTGTCGAAGCACAACTTAAAAAGTACGGTTTTACCAATATTTCAATCAAGGCCGAGTCCAAGGGTTTCGGTTTCAAACTGCCCAAGTTTGGAGGGGGCGGCAAAATAGATACCAAGGACCTGGTAGTCTTTACCCGCCAGTTTGCCACGATGATAGATTCCGGTCTGCCGTTGGTTCAGTGTCTGGACATACTTTCCAGTCAGCAGGAGAACAAGACGTTCAAGGAGATACTCGGCAAGGTCAAGGAAAGCGTTGAAAGCGGTTCCACTTTTGCCGATGCCCTTGCCAAACATCCCAAGGCTTTTGACCAGCTGTTTGTGAATCTGGTTGCCGCCGGAGAGGTCGGCGGTATCCTTGACACAATCCTGAATCGTCTGGCAGCCTATATTGAAAAGGCGATGAAGCTCAAAAAACAGATCAAGGGCGCCATGGTCTACCCGATCACGATCATGTCGATTGCCGTAATCGTGGTTGGCGTCATCCTGGTGTTCGTTATCCCCACCTTTGCCAAGATGTTTGCCGATTTCGGCGGGGAGCTGCCGGTTCCCACCAAGATCGTCATAGCGCTCAGTAACTTCCTGTCCAGGTATATCGTTGTCATTATTGCCGCTTTCTATGGACTTGTCTGGCTGGTAAAAAAATATTATGCGACACCCTCGGGCCAGAAAATAATCGACCGCTGGGCACTCAAGGCTCCCATCGCAGGACCGCTGATCAGAAAAGTCGCCGTTGCCAAGTTCACCAGAACATTGGGCACGATGGTCAGTTCCGGTGTGCCGATCATGGATGGCCTTGAGATAGTTGCCAAGACAGCCGGCAACAAGATAGTCGAAGAGGCCATTTATGCTGTCAGACAGGCGATCTCCGAAGGCAAGACCATGGCTGAGCCATTGGCGGCCTGCGGCGTATTCCCGCCCATGGTGGTGCAGATGATCGCGGTTGGTGAGGCCACCGGCGCCATGGATACCATGCTGAACAAGATTGCGGACTTCTATGATGATGAAGTTGACGATGCCGTGTCAGCCATGACCGCCATGATGGAGCCTCTGCTGATGGTCTTTCTGGGTACAACCGTAGGCGGTCTGGTTGTAGCGATGTATCTCCCGATTTTCAAGCTGGCGGGGGCCGTTGGCGGTTAATCATGGGGGCTGAACGAAGGCTCAGACTCTTCATCAATGCCAGAATAGTTGTTTCCTTCCTTTTTCTGGTTTCAACGCTGCTGTTAAAGTATCAGAATTCTTCCGTGGAGTACGAACGCTTTCAGCCTGAGGTAGTCAGGCTGATGGCGACTTCGTTTTTGTTCTCGATCTGTTCACTTCTCTCTCTGCGGCTCCGAAAATATACGCTGTTTCTAACTTACCTGCAGATCATCTGGGATCTGTCATTTGTAACGGTTCTGATTCTGTTCACCGGCGGCATCCAGAGCCCATACTCTTTTTTGTATCTGGTTTCGATCCTGGTTGCAGGCGTGCTTCTGGGGCGCCGGGAAGCCATGTATACCGCCTCGCTCTGCGGGATTCTCTACGGAGCTTTGCTCGATTTTCAATACTTCGGCTATCTGGCTTTCATCGGTCTGAGCCAGTACGATGCCCAGTTGGTCGGGGCCTCCCAGCTTTTTTACAATATTTTTTTTAACCTGGTCGGGTTCGGGCTGACGGCCTTCTTTACCGGCCTGCTTTCCGAACGCGCCCGCCGCAGTGAAGAAGCGCTCCAGCAGACCTCCATCGACTACGATGAACTGGCGCAGCTCAATTCCACCATTGTTGCTCACAGTCAGACCGGGCTGCTCACCACGACTGTTACCGGAAAGATCCGGGTCTTCAATCCTTACGCCGAGGAGTTGGTCGGAGTGAGCCAATCGGATGTCTATGGCCGGAATATTGAATCTGTTTTCCCGCAATTGGGCGGTCTCTGGCAGATGGAAACCGGCTCGATCAGCAGGGAATTTGAATATCAGGCCTCCGACGGAATGCGGATGATCCTGGGGTACCGTGCCGCATCGTTCAACGACAGCAAGGGTGAACCGGCCGGATATATAGTCAACTTCAGGGACATAACGGCCATTCGTCACATGGAGCTAGCCTTGAAAAGGGCTGACAGGCTGGCTGCGGTGGGTGAACTATCAGCCCGCATGGCCCATGAAATTCGCAATCCTCTGGCCGCCATGTGCGGTTCGGTGCAATTGCTGGCCGCGCACGGCAACATAGATGAAAGTGATCAGCGGCTACTGGCAATCGTCACGCGTGAAGCGGACCGACTTAATACTTTGATATCCGATTTTCTGGAATATGCCCGCCCGAATCAGCCCCATCCGGAAAAAATCGCCTTGCACGGCCTTATTGAAGATACCTGTGTCTTTTTGGCCGGTGATTCCTGTTTTGAATCCATAGAGATCACCAATCTTGTTCCCGCCCACACCGAAATCGTAGGTGATGCAAATCAGCTTCGTCAAGTCATCATAAATCTTCTTTATAACGCTGCCGACGCCATGTCTGACGGCGGTTGCATAAAAATTGAATCAAGATTGTTGCTGCGGGGTGCAAACGGATTTCAGAAAGCACCTGCCGTACAGATAAGTGTCACCGACAACGGCAGCGGTATCCCGGAAGATACGGCCCGGCATCTGTTTGAACCTTTCTGGACTACGAAATCCAACGGCACCGGCCTGGGATTGGCGATCAGCTATCGCATCATTGAAGGTCATGGCGGTACCATCACCGCCGAGTCTCCGGAAGAGGGCGGCTGCCGCTTTGTCATCACACTGCCGGCGGCCTGACGGATGAAGATTCCGTTTGCCTACAGTTTTCGCAATCTGGCGACCCGCCGCCTGACAACCTTTCTGACGACTTCAGGGATGGCTTTGGTTGTTTTTGTCTTTGCATCAATCCTGATGCTGTCGGCTGGGCTGGAAAAAACACTGATTGAAACCGGTTCGGACGACAATGTCATAATAACCCGCAAATCGGCGAATTCCGAGGTGCAGAGCGGCATAGAGCGCTCACAGGCGGCAATTGTCGAGAGTCTGCCGTACATTGCAACAGGAAGTGATGGCGAACCACTTCTGGCCAAGGAACTGGTCGTGCTGATCAGCCTTCCCAAAAGGGGCAGCGACAAGCCTGCCAATGTTGTCATCAGAGGCATCCACGCCGTCTCTCTGAGGCTGCGTCACCAGATCCGGCTGATCGAAGGGCGCATGCCGCGTCCCGGTTCCTCCGAAATCATCGCCGGCAGCAGCATCGCCAAGCGATTCAAAGGGGGCGGGCTGGGCGAAACACTCCGTTTCGGCATGCGCGACTGGACCGTGGTCGGAGTCTTTGACGCCGGCGCCACCGGTTTCAGTTCCGAGATTTGGGGAGATGCGACTCAATTGATGCAGGCTTTCCGGCGTCCGGTCTATTCCTCGATCACATTTCGTTTGCGTGACAGTGCCGAATTTACGGCGGTCAAGGCCGGATTGGATGCGGATCCGCGCCTGACAGTCGATGTGCGTCGCGAGACCCGCTACTATCGTGATCAGTCGGAAGCGATGGCAAAGTTTTTGCGCATCCTGGGACTGTCGCTGACTGTGATATTTTCGATCGGGGCGATCATCGGAGCAATGATCACGATGTATGCGGCTGTGGCCAACCGGGTGGCCGAGATCGGCACATTGCGCGCGCTCGGTTTCCAGAGTACCAGCATACTGGCGGCTTTTCTGATGGAAGCGCTGCTGTTGGGCCTGATCGGCGGCATTGCCGGGCTTTTCTTTGCCTCCTTCATGCAGTTGATTACGATATCGACGATGAATTGGCAGACCTTTTCAGAGTTGGCCTTCTCGTTCACCCTTACCTTCGACATAATTTACAAGTCTCTGCTGTTTGCGTTGCTGATGGGACTTGTCGGCGGAGTCGTTCCGGCCATCAGGGCCAGCCGGTTGAAGATTGTTGATGCATTGCGGGAGCGTTGATCTTATGGCTTACGATAATTCAATTATGGAGGTGTTCCGTCCGTGCTTCGTTCCCTGATTCTGAACAAAAAACTGATGTTGCTGGCGCTGGTTGCCACTTCGCTCATTCTATATGGGATCGATTATTATCTGCTGGGTAACGCAAAAGATCTTACGATCGGTTTTCTTGGAAACTTCGCATTCCTGCCTGTTTATGTCATCATAGTTACATTGATGATTGAACAGGTGCTGAAGGAGCGGGAG
>JACMKN010000187.1 GCA_014380135.1 Deltaproteobacteria bacterium | reverse complement strand
AGTTCAACATGTCCCAGATGAACCCCATCGAAATTACCGATTGTTACAACAGATTTTTCAAAGTTTTTATTGAATACTTCCAAACCGGTTACAATCCGCATCATAAATCCCGTCTCAATATTTATCAGGCTGACCAGACTATCCTATCATCGCCAGTTCCAGGCGCTTTCCCCAGCGCCGCATAAGCTCCTCCAGTACGATTCCATGACCCTCGGCGGAGAGTTCCGGATCCTTTTCAATCAGGTCGAAGGCGGCCTGACGGGCCTGTTCCAGAACGGCGCCATCCCTCAGGATATTGGCCACCCGGAAGTCGGGCATACCGGCCTGGCGCGTCCCGAGAAAATCTCCCGGCCCGCGAATTTCCAGATCGGCCTCGGCGATCCGGAACCCGTCAGTGGTGGACTCCATCACACGCAGGCGTTTTTCGCCATCTTCAGACAATTTGCCCGGGGTCAGCAGGACACAGCGCGACCTGGCGCTCCCCCGCCCCACCCGTCCCCGCAGCTGGTGCAGCTGCGAGAGCCCGAAGCGCTCGGCATGTTCTATAACCATCAGGGTTGCATTGGGAATATCAATGCCGACCTCGATCACGGTGGTCGAAACAAGAAGATCCAGTTCACGGTTTTTGAAGGAGCTCATGACGAGTTCCTTCTCATCAGGGCTCATCCTGCCGTGCAGCAATCCGATCCGAAGGGACGGAAACACCTCCGTTTCCAGATGTTCCGCCATCTGACAGGCTGCCTTCAGGTCGGACTTCTCGGTTTCCTCAACCAGTGGATAAATAATAAAGGTCTGGCGCCCCTGGCGAGCTTCGTCGCGGATCATATCATAGACCTGACTGCGCCGTGACTCAAAATATATTTTGGTTTCCACCGGGATTCTTCCGGGAGGCATTTCATCGATCACCGAAAGCGACAGGTCTCCGAAAAGTGTCATGGCCAGTGTGCGTGGAATCGGTGTGGCGGTCATAACCAGAATATCGGGGTTGATTCCCTTTTTTTTGAGTATTCCGCGCTGCAGGACGCCAAAACGATGCTGCTCGTCGATAATCCCCAATCCCAAACAGGAGAATTCAATCTTTTCCTGAATTACGGCATGTGTGCCGATGACGATCTGCGCCCGTCCGTCCGCCACCCGTTCCAGCAGCTCTTTTCTGGCTTTTCCCTTCAAACCGGCCGTGATCAGGCTGACTTCGATACCCATCTGCGAACACCAGCGGTGCAGGGTATGCCAATGCTGTTCGGCCAGAATCTCGGTCGGGGCCATGAGCGCCACCTGGTAGCCGTTTTCGACGGCAACCAGCGCAGCCATAAGCGCCACCAGGGTTTTGCCGCTGCCCACATCACCCTGTACCAGGCGGTGCATCGGATGGGGCGACATCATATCCAGCTTTATCTCGGACAACACCTTTCGCTGGGCGTTGGTCAGTTCAAAGGGGAGCAGCTTGACCAGCGCCTTGGTATAGCGATGGGTGACCTGAAAGGCGATGCCCTCCTCCAGCGCCACCCCGCGCTTCTTGAGAGCCAGCCCCAATTCCCAGTAGAAGAACTCGTCAAAGGCCAGGGCCCGGTGAGCAGGGGTGCGCCCCTCATTCAGTTCCTGCAGATCCCCATCGTGAGGTGGTGTGTGAACCTGGCTCAAAGCGACCTTCAACGCCGGAAAGTCGGACGGAAGCAGCGCGGCCGGAACGACACTCTCCAGGTTGTCGAGAAAAACGTCCAGCACCTCCTTCATGATGCGTCGCATGGTCTTCTGATGCAGCCCTTCGGTCAACGGATAGACCGGAACAATCCTGCCGAAGTTGGCCGGGTCGGAAGTCAGCACGGAGTTGGGATCAGTTCCTTCGGGCAGCCACTCCACATCCGGGTGATGCACTTCGCGCTGGTAACCGAACTGGCTTATCTCGCCGCTGAAAACTCCATTGCGCCCCACTTTCCAGGTACGCTTCATCCAGACGGCATTGGCATGGAACCATTTGCAGGTGACCGAGCCCGAGTCGTCTCCGACAAGCACCTCGAAGACCCGCCGCCCCCCCTTGGTGGCAACCTCATCCGCCGATAACACCCGCCCATAAAACACCGCTGTCTGGCCGGGACGGAGGCGGGTAACCGGAATCAACTCCCGACGGTCTTCATAACGCAGCGGCAGCAGATAAAGAGCATCCTCGACCGTGCGGATCTCGCGCTTTTCGAGCAGGGCTGCCAGCTTGGGACCGATACCCTTGATGAACCGGACACCGGTCTGCAGATTTTTTTTCTTTATAGCTTCCGCAACCGTTACTGCCCCCCTGCCGGATATGCCCGACAAAGGTAAGGCAGTAATTGGCGAAATCAGGATTTTGCCGTCAGCCACCTCAACGGTTGCCTGATTGCCTGCCGAGAGTCCCATCGCAGAAACCATCTCGGGCGGCACAATCAGACTCCCGTTTTTTTCAACAGTTACGTTCATATCGTTATCCTTGGCAAACAAAAGCCCTCACAGGACTGACCAATGAGGGCTTAAATGTTTTTTACAGGTCCGATTTCACATTATTGGGCAACGGTGTTCAAATCCTTGAGAAGTGCATCAACATCAATGCCGTGGGCATTGGCGCCCTGTTCAAGGCTCTCGTTCTGAGCCCCCATGCATCCGACGCAGCCCAGATGGTATTTCTGCAACACCTGAACCGATTCCGGATAGGTGCGCATCACTTCAAAAAAAGTCATATCCCTGGTTATCTTGTCTGCCATTGCCGTCTCCTTTTTAAGAGTCGCAGAGTATGCGCTCCTACTCGTATTTTATATCGATGATTTCGTATTCCTTTTTGCCGGATGGAACGATAACCCTGACGGCATCATCCAGTTTGTGGCCAATCAAAGCCTTTCCAACCGGCGAAGTGCAGGAAATCTTGCACAATTTGATATCGGCTTCGTCTTCGCCAACGATCTTGTAGGTAAACTCTTCTTCCGTCGCCGTATCATAGACGGTAACCGTACAGCCGAAAACAACCTTGTCGGGCTTGAGGCCCGACAGATCCACTACATGGGCGCGGGCCAGCTTGCCGTTGATATCCTGAATACGCCCCTCGATGAAACCCTGGCGGTTCTTGGCTGCATCGTACTCGGCATTTTCCGACAGATCGCCATGGGCACGCGCTTCCGCGATATCCTGAATAACCTTGGGACGTTCCTCTCTGATCAGCCGCTTCAACTCTTCCTGCAGGCCTTCAAAGCTTTCTTTTGTCAATGGTATCATGTGAGACATCTAATTACCTGCTCCTGTACAAAATATTTCAGTTTAAATAATCCTGAATCGGCTTGACACCCAGTTCATGTTCCTTCAAGGCACTGATTCCGTCTGCTACCGCCTTTGCTCCTGCCACGGTTGTATAATATGCCAGACCATGCATAAGCGACTCGCGACGAATCGAAAAAGAATCCGCCACCGCCTGGGCTCCCTGTGTCGTATTGAACACAAGCTGAACCTCGCCATTCTTGATGGCATCAACGATATGCGGCCGACCTTCCAGAACCTTATTGACGCGCCGCACCGGAATGCCCTTCTCTTCAAGGAAAGTGGCGGTACCGCCGGTTGCCAGAATACCGAATCCGGATTTATACAATTTTTCTGCTGCGCTGACAACATGTTTCTTGTCGGCGTCCCGCACACTGATAAAAACATTTCCTGAAAGCGGCAGTTTCACATTGGCTCCCAACTGCGATTTGGCAAAGGCTTCGGCAAAAGTCTCGCCAATCCCCATTACCTCGCCGGTGGATTTCATTTCCGGTCCCAGAAGCGTATCCACACCGGGAAACTTTACAAACGGGAAGACCGCTTCCTTGACCGAAATATGCTTGGGAACTATATCTTCCAGAATGCCCAGTTCACGCAGGCTTTTGCCGGCCATGATGCGAGCCGCGATCTTGGCCAGCGGGCGACCGGTGGCCTTCGAAACGAAAGGAGCAGTACGCGAGGCGCGCGGATTGACCTCGAGGATATAGATGTCACCCCCCTTGATGGCAAACTGAACATTCATCAGGCCCTTGACATTCAGCTCCAGCGCCATCATTACGGTCTGGCGACGGATCTCGGCCACCATTTCCGGCCCCACCGAATAAGGCGGCAATGAACAGGCCGAGTCGCCGGAGTGGATGCCGGCCTCTTCGATGTGTTCCATGATACCACCGATAATCACCTCGGTGCCGTCACAGAGGGCATCCACATCGATCTCGATCGCCTCATCCAGAAATTTGTCGATCAGGATCGGATGTTCCGGTGAAGCCAGTACGGCGGTATGCATATAGCGCCGCAGATTATCCACATCATAGACAATCTCCATCGCGCGGCCGCCCAATACATAAGAGGGGCGCACCACCACCGGATAACCGATCCGATCGGCCACCTTTTCGGCCTCCTCAAAAGAGCGGGCGGTACCGTTCTCCGGCTGCAGCAAACCCAGTTTATGCAGCATTTCCTGGAAGCGCTCACGATCCTCGGCCCGGTCGATGGCATCCGGTGAGGTGCCGATAATCGGAACTCCGGCCTTTTCCAGCGCCACGGCCAGCTTGAGCGGCGTCTGGCCACCAAACTGAACGATCACTCCGACCGGTTTTTCAATATTGACGATCTCCAGCACATCCTCGAACGTCAAAGGCTCAAAGTAGAGTCGATCAGAGGTGTCGTAATCGGTGGAAACCGTCTCCGGGTTGCAGTTGACCATGATGGTTTCGTAACCATCCTCCGCCAGAGCAAAGACGCCGTGCACACAACAGTAATCGAACTCGATCCCCTGGCCGATCCGGTTCGGGCCGCCCCCCAGAATCATGATTTTTTTGCGGTCGGTCGGCTCGGCCTCGCACTCCTCTTCATAGGTTGAGTACATGTAGGGGGTATAGGCGACAAACTCGGCCGCACAGGTATCAACCCTTTTGTAAACTGGACGGACACCGAGTGACCAGCGCAGTTCACGCACCTCGTCTTCGGATTTTCCCCACAGCTTCGCCAGAAACTTGTCTGCAAAGCCATATTGTTTGGCTTCACGAATGATCTGCTTGAGATTTTCCTTATTCTCAAGTTTCAAATCTATCTTTTTAAGTTGTTCCTCCATCTCGATAATCTGACGGATATTGTGCAGAAACCAGGGATCGATGGCGGTGTGCTTGTTGATTTCAGCGACGGTCATGCCGCTGCGCAGGGCATCCCCCACATACCAGAGCCGGTCACAGTTGGGCACCCGCAGTTTTTCCAGCAGCAGCTGCTGCTCCTTGCCGGTCAGGGCCCGGCGGGTTTCGCTGCCGAGATCGAACAACTTGGAGTCAAAGCCGCTGACACCAATTTCCAGCGAGCGGATGGCTTTCTGGAAGGATTCCTTGAAGGTGCGCCCGATGGCCATGACTTCGCCGACCGACTTCATCTGGGTTGTCAGAGTAGCATCGGCCGCCGGGAATTTTTCGAAGGTGAAGCGGGGGATTTTTGTTACCACATAATCGATGCTCGGCTCGAAGCAGGCCGGAGTTTCACGGGTGATATCGTTGGTGATCTCATCCAGGGTATAGCCCACCGCCAGTTTGGCGGCGATCTTGGCAATCGGGAAACCGGTCGCCTTGGAAGCCAGTGCCGAGGAGCGCGATACACGCGGATTCATCTCGATTACCACCAGGCGACCGTCCTTCGGATTGATGCCGAACTGGATATTGGAACCGCCGGTATCCACACCGATTTCACGAATGATCTTGAGTGAGGCATCCCTCAGGATCTGATATTCCTTGTCCGTCAGAGTCTGGGCCGGGGCCACAGTAATCGAGTCTCCGGTATGGACACCCATCGGATCGAAGTTTTCGATGGAACAGATGATGACGACGTTGTCGGCTGTGTCGCGCATTACCTCCAGCTCGTATTCCTTCCAGCCGATCACCGATTCTTCGATAAGAATTTCATCGGTGGGAGAAGCGTCAATGCCGCCCAGCGCCATCTTTTCGTACTCTTCCATGTTGTAGGCGATTCCGCCGCCGGTGCCGCCCAGGGTAAAGGAGGGGCGGATAATCGCCGGAAATCCGATCACTTTAATGACTCCCATGGCCTCCGTATAATTGTGGGCCAGACCGGATTCGGGAATCGCCAAGCCGATTTTTTCCATGGCCGCCTTGAACAGCGTACGATCCTCGGCCTTTTTGATGGCCGGCAGCTTGGCGCCGATCAGTTCCACGCCGAATTTTTCCAGAATACCCATCTCGGCCACGGCCACGGCCGTGTTCAGTGCGGTCTGACCACCCAGGGTCGGCAATATGGCGTCGGGGCGTTCCTTCTCGATGATCTTGGCCAGAATCTCCGGCGTAACCGGTTCGATATAGGTACGGTCCGCAAAATCGGGATCGGTCATGATCGTGGCCGGGTTGCTGTTCAGCAGGACCACCTCGAAGCCTTCCTCTTTCAGAGCCTTGCAGGCCTGGGTGCCGGAATAATCGAATTCGCAGGCCTGTCCGATGACAATCGGACCGGCGCCGATGATGAGGATCTTTTTGATGTCTGTTCTTTTAGGCATTAATTCTCCTTATATTGAATGGGAGTTTGCTCCCGTTTTTATAATTCAGGCAAAGCGTCTGACGATAACTCCGACAAATTCTTCCAGATCTTTGATACCATGAGTAGCAATTTCATACACCTGATTCAAATCCAATTTGGCATACTCATGCACAACAAGATTGCGGAACCCAACCGCACTGATCAATTTTTCCTGCATATCTACGGAAATAATACTGCGGCCACGCAGCAGATAAAAAAACTCATTCATACTACCTGCCATGCCATACCCTTCATCACTGACAATGTGGGCAGCCAGGTCAACACATCCTTGAATCGCCTGCATAAGATTAAAAAGGACAATATCTTGGATGTCCTCATCCGCCTTGAATAAATCAAGGGAAGTGGAACGTTTTTCTTTCACCTTGTTAAGACATTTTTCAATAGTGGTCACTTTGGCCACCAGGATATTCCGGTCAACCACGGGCTTCACCTCCATAACGGGAACGCAACCTGTTCAATCGCAAATCGATGTAATAGGAAAATTCAGCGATCAGCGGCAGCTTGTGGCGCCAAAAGTTACGCAGCGCCTCGGTGTTATGCTGATACACAATTTCTCCTTTTCCAAATACCTGTCCCAGAACGACTTCACCAGCGTCATTCATGACAAGCGGATGGATATCGTGTCTCAACACTGCGCCTAGTCCCGAGTAATAAACCATTTTCAGTTCAGAGTAGGCAGT
>JACMKN010000186.1 GCA_014380135.1 Deltaproteobacteria bacterium | reverse complement strand
GATCGATATCCCCAAGCCGGTATATCCCTATAATTATCTGACGCCCGGCGTTTATGACCGCGATTCGCTCTACGCGGCCGGTGCCCTGGCCAAGGCCGAGAATTTAAAGCGCATCGCTGCCGCCCCCCTTACCGATCTGCTCCCCTCATACAGCCGGACCCTCTACAGCGGGGGGGTAGCAGACACTCCGCTCAAGCTTTCGGCTGTAGAGTGCGAGAATGTCTCCATTCCCGAATCCGGCAACGGCACCGATCTCTCGCTTGTTTTCGCCATAGACACAGCCACATCCGTACCCGCCGTAACAAGTTCGGGAGTTCTCAGTTCATGGTGCCGATTGTACATGTCGACCGACAGCCTCTATCTGGCATCTAACAACAACTGGCTCTGGATTACCCCCTTGGCCGCTGCCGGACAGCCGCCGGCCAACCCGGAGCCCATGACCGCGCTGCACAAGTTCGCTGTCGCCGGAACAGCGGGCAATCCGCTCTACAGGGGCAGCGGCATCGTCAACGGATGGCTCAACAACCAGTTCAGCATGGGGGAATACAACGGCTATCTGCGGATCGGCACCACACGAGGAGGGTGGGTTGGGGAGGGGATCAGCAACCAATTGACCATTCTTGGAGAACAGGCTGGATCGCTTGTTGAAACGGGCAGGATCGAGGGGCTGGCCCCCGGAGAAAGGATCTACTCCATGCGCTTCGACCGCGAACGCGGCTACATGGTGACCTTCCGCAGAACCGACCCCCTCTTTACCCTGGATCTGAGCGACCCCGCCAGGCCGCGCGTTGCGGGAGAAATCAAGGTTAACGGCTTTGCGACATACATACACCTGGTCGGTCCTGACAACAGCCGCCTGCTCACCATCGGCCGCTCAGCGGACGACACCGGCCGGGTCACCGGCAACAAGCTACAGCTGTTTGATGTGACCGACCTGACCACCCCCAAGCTCCTGGGTGATTTTGAACTGGGCCAGGGCTGGTCCAATGCGGACTACGACTACCACGCCTTTCTGTATTACGATGCATTCGGTATCCTCGCCATCCCATATCAAAGCTACACTGCTCCCGATTATACTTCCGGACTCAGGGTCTTCGTGGTAGGCAACGCCGGCATCACTCAACGCGGCTTTGTGCAGGCAAAGGTAATCAATGGTTATTCAGATTACGTAGACAGGTTGCTTATCATCGGCAACAGCATTTATGCCTTTGCGCACCGTTCAGCAACGGTTTCCAACATTGATACGCTGGCAGTCGAATCGGTCGTTGACCTGCCATAGAGATGGAGCGAGCATATCGGCCAGAGCCGGATATGCTCGAATTTAACGCTCCATAGCAAAGAAGGGACAGCTCGATTGCCGTCCCTTCAATTTTCCGAAACTTGACTTTATGCAACACTTCACAACAACATCGAACGCCTTTAGAATCTTGAGCTGTAAGGCCAGTTCTTTGTGCAGGATCAACCTGGGACCATCACAAACGGCATTCGGCCCCCCACATTTGTCTTAAAACAGGAGATTTCCCAGATTTCCCCCTTCCTTGTGGGGAGGGGGAATATTGTTGTTTTTAACCCGGTTTTACGCTTGACGTACAACATAAACAGAGCTAGTCTTAAACCATGATCCGGTCATTTGCTTGTAAACACACGGAAAAACTCTACCACGGCGGACGGGTACCGCGTTTCCAGGCTTTCGCCCAACAAGCTGAAAAACGACTGCAGATACTTGAAAGCGCCACCTGCATCGAGGATTTGATGAACCTTCCCAGCAATCGTTTTGAGGCGCTTGGCGGTGACCGGAAGGGACAACAGAGCATCCGCATAAACCAGCAGTGGCGTATCTGCTTTGAGTGGCAGGCGGACGGTCCGCACAACGTAGAGATTGTTGATTATCATTGAAAGGAATTGTGCTATGAACGGAATGCGCCCCTTACACCCAGGCGAAGTATTGAAGGATGAACTTGCAGAAATAGGCATGACGGCCAACGCCTTTGCCCATGCCTTGCATGTGCCCGCCAACCGGATAACGGCAATCCTCAACGGCAATCGTTCCATCACCGCTGACACCGCCCTGCGGGTCTCCCGGTTTTTTGGAACCACGCCGGAATTCTGGTTAAATCTCCAGACCGCTTACGACCTGAAGATAGCCAAACAAAACGTTGGCAACAAGGTTGAGCAGGAGGTGCGCTCTTTCATCCCCGACATCTCCCGTCTTTTACATGCTTAAAAACGAGCGGGAAAGTTCCCGTGTTCATGAATAAATATTGTCAGAACCTGCCCCAAACATCCACCTTCCCGAATCACAGCAAATACTGATTTCTTAACCTGCTGCACCAGCCTCTCACCTCACCATACCAACCGCCATCCGAATCGCCGCCAGCAGGCTCTTCTCCGAGGCCTGTCCTGTGCCGGCCAGATTGTAGGCGGTGCCGTGATCGACCGAGGTGCGGATGATCGGCAGTCCCAGCGTGATGTTGACACCGTCATCGAAGTGCAGCATCTTGAGCGGGATCAACCCCTGGTCGTGGTACATGGCCACCACGCCGTCATAAGCGCCTTGCCGGGCGAAGTGGAAAAGGGTATCAGCTGAAAACGGTCCCTCGGCGTTGATACCTTCAGCCCGGGCCTTTTCTATGGCCGGTGTGATAATATCCTTCTCTTCACTCCCGAATTTTCCACTCTCGCCGCAATGGGGATTGAGCGCCAGCACCGCCAGCTTCGGGTTCATTTTTCCGGTCAGACGCCCCACTCCCTTGGCTGTGATGCGGATTGTTTTCAGCACCTGCTCGAAGGTCACCAACCGGGGAACGTCCGCCAGCGCTTCATGGATCGTCACCAGGCTGACCCGCAGCACATCCCCCGCCAGCATCATCACAAAATCGTCACTGCCGCACAGTTCGGCCAATAGTTCGGTATGGCCGGGATAATCATGACCGGCCCGGTGCATGGCCTCCTTGCTGATCGGGGCGGTTGCCATGGCTGCCACACGGCCGTCCAGGCAGAAGCGGGCCGCCTGGCAGATGTAGCGGAAGACCGCATCACCGGCCGCCGCACTGGGCTGGCCGTATTGTATGTCCGATTCGGATAACTGTGACAGCGCCAGCAGGGCGATGGCGCCTTCCGGAGCTGCAATTGCATCTTCAGGCCGGGATATTTCATAAGTTATCAGGGCTGATCCGCAGACTGCCAGCGCACGTTCCATGGCTTTTTTGTCGCCGATCACGAACGGCCGGCAGATGTTGGCGACTTGCGGCGACTGCAGCGCCTTGATGATTATTTCGGGGCCGACTCCGCAGGGGTCGCCCATGGTAATGGCAATCAGGGGCAGATTTGGCATGGACATCAGCTTTCCTTGAGTTCCGCCACCGCCAGGGTGACATTCTCCGATTTGACTTTTTTCAGCAGCAGCCGGTTGCCGCCGGAAGCCAGGATGGCGGCCGGCTCGGCCACTCCAGGGCTGCCGATGGCGGCCAGCGCGTGCGGTGAGGGTGGTGACGGAAAGGGGACCCGGTTCAGCTCTTCGCTTCCGTAACATTTAAGCGGAACTCCCAGGCGAGCGGCATATTCCAGCAGTCCGGCCTCATCGCTCTTGGCGGCGGCCGAAGCGATGCAGCAGACGCTCTTTATCGAAAGGAACAGGCGCTTGAGATGAGTGGTGACAAAATCTTCGATTTCACTGGCAGGGGTGCCGCGGTTGCAGCCGATCCCCAGCACCAGGTTGCGGGGGCGCAGGATCAGCAGGTTGGCCGGCAGGGTCTGGGGGGGCAGGTGGCGGTTGGTGACGAACAGAAAGCCGCGCGCCCGGCTGCGGACCGCTTCGGCAAAGGTGTCATAAAACGAAACCCTGCCCCGACCATGCAGCCAGCAGCGGGTGGTCCCGCCGGGATCGACCACCGCGATTTCCTGATCGTCCAAAAGCAGCGTGTTGAGATGTTTCACCTGGGAGATGTCGTCGATCAGCCAGTCCCGCTCCTTGGCCAGCAGGTCGAAGGAGGGCAGATCATTGACATCGGTGGCGGTGGTGATGACCGGCCGGGCTCCGCAGGCGAAGGCACAGCGTTCGGCCAGTTGGTTGGCCCCCCCCAGGTGGCCGGAGAGCAGCGAGATCGCAAAAGTGCCGCAATCATCCATAACGACCACGGCCGGGTCAATTTCCTTGGATTCCAACAGCGGAGCGATCAGTCGCACTACGATGCCGGCCGCCATGATGAAGATGAAACCGTCATATTTCTTCCAGATTTTGGTGATGGTGCACTTCAGGTCGGCCGGTTCGAAGCAGACCCGTTCGCTGCCGGTCTGGCCGGCGTAGCGGCTGGAGACGTACAGCTCCATGCCGGTCATGCTTTCCCGCAGCTTCTGGCCCAGGCGGGCGCCGTTGCGGGTTATGGCGATGACCGCGACACGCATCTCAGACCAGGACGCTTTCACGGTAGCCGTGCGAAAAGCCGTCATCATATAGCAGGGATCTGGCCTTGAGCCCTTCCCGCCGGGCCGCCAGCACATCCCCGACGATGATCAGGGCCTGGCGGTCGATGCCGGCTGCGCGCACCTTTTCGGCAATATCGGCCAGCGTGCCCTGGATGATCTGTTCGTCTTCCCAGGAGGCGCGGCAGACGATCGCGGCAGCGGTGGCACCGGTATAGACGCCCTGCAGCAATTGCTCGACCACCTTCTCGATCATGCCGACCGACAGATAAATCACCAGTGTGGCTCCGATACGGGCAATCTCGGTCAGTCGCTCCCGTTCCGGGACCGGCGTGCGCCCCTCGACGCGGGTGAAGATAACGGTCTGGGACAGTTCCGGCAGGGTCAGTTCCTGTTTGAGGGCGGCCGCCGCGGCAAAGGCGCTGGTTACTCCCGGCACGACCTGATATTCGATGCCCAGACGGTCAAGCGCCTCCATCTGTTCCTGAATGGCTCCATAGATACAGGGATCGCCGGTGTGCAGCCGGACGACGCTCCGCTCCGAGGCAATAGCGTCCATCATGACCGTGATGACTTCGCTGAGCGTCATGCCGGCCGAGTCGTAGACGTCGGCCCTGGTTGCGTAACGCCGGACCAGTTCGCGGTCCACCAGGCTGCCGGCAAAGATGACCACATCGGCGTGCCGCAGCAGTCGTGCTCCGCGGACGGTTATGAGGTCGGCGGCACCGGGGCCGGCTCCGACAAAGGATACTCTGGCGGTCATGATACTCTCCATCATTCGTAAATTCAGCAGGTTCGCCTGTTCTTTTAGTCTGAAAACAGCGGCATGTCAAGCCGGAGCTGTACCCCGCTTTTTGATCGAAGGGCGCCAATAACCGCAAGACAAATCCGGTTTATATGTTATAGAAGTGTATTTGATATTTCATTCACGAAGGAGGCTCATCATGCTGAAACAATTTCTTTATACGGCTCTGTCCGGCCTGCTCATCTTGTCTCTGAGCGGTTGCCTGGTGGCCGAGAGCAGCTATCTCAAGAAGGTCGAGGAGGCGGATGTTCTGACCAAAAACTTTGGCGACCTGCAGCAGAAACATGCCAGGCTTTCCTCGGATAATACGGCCCTCAAGGCGGATTATGAGAAGCTGAAGGGAGAGGCGGCCGACCTGACCAGGGACAAACAGTTGCTGACCGCCGATAAAATGCAGCTGGAGGATGTGCTCAAGGCCAAATCCGACACCCTCTCAATAAACATCACTGAACTGCGTCAGAAGGTGGCGGACCTGGAATCCGAGAACAGGAAACTGAAAGTGGATATTGCTGCACTGCAGAAGGTCAAGGAAGAGAAGGTCAAGGAGGTCAGCAGCACCTATGAACAGCTGCTGTCGAACATGAAAAACGAGATTGCCCAGGGGCAGGTGACCATTTCCGAGCTGAAGGGGAAGCTGACCGTCAACATGGAGGCGGCCATTCTGTTCGATTCCGGTCGGGCTGATGTAAAACCGGAAGGATTGATCATTCTGATGAAGATGGTGAATACGCTCAAAGGGGTAACTGACAAAGCCATACGCATTGAGGGGCATACTGACAACGTCCAGATTAGCGGGGCGTTGACGCGAACCTTTCCGACCAATTGGGAGCTGTCGGCGGCCCGCGCCATCAACGTCACCAAATACCTGCAGCAGCAGGGTATTAATCCTCTTAACCTGTCGGCGGCCGCCTTTGCCGAACATAAACCGGTGTCCGACAACAGCACAAGGGAAGGCCGGGCCAAGAACCGCCGCATCGAGATTGCATTAGTGGCCAGGGACTGATCATGACTAAAAAAAAGCATCAGAATCCGCCAAAACCGAAGGAGTTTCACGCCACTCCGTTTAGTAATCTGAAAGGGCTGGAGCTGCCCGAAATGACGCCGGCAAAAATAGAAAAGCCGGAGCCGCCGAAGCCTGCCGAAGCGCCCGATAATGGTCTGGATCTTTTTCTGCAGGCGGTGGCCGATGTGAAGCCGCTTCGTGCGCAAAGCCAGAAGCCTGTCCGGGCAGATTGCGGTGCAAAGGCCGTGTCAACAAAGATGCCGGCGCTTTCTGCGGCCGAAGAGCAGGCCGGCCAACTGTTTATTCAGGAGATAAGCCGTCTCAAGCTGGATACGAAGTTTGTCGATTCGCTGCCTGACGATGGCGAGCTGCAGCCGCTCTCCAACAACCGCTTGCGGCAGGTGAAGCGCGGCATTGTTTCGGTTGATTATCAACTTGATCTGCACGGTCTGACCCGCGAGGAGGCCTTGCTGGCCCTGCCGCGTTTTCTGCTGACTGCCCGTCAGAAGGGACAGAAGGCCGCCTTGATTATTACCGGCAAGGGCCACCACTCGGCCGAAGAGCCGGTTCTTCAGCAGGCGGTCGCTTCCTGGCTGCGGGATGCCGGGCGGGATCTGGTCGTGGAGTATGCTCCGGCCCCCCGTGAAATGGGCGGCGGCGGGGCATTTGTTGTCTTCTTGCGACCGCTCCCGCCACCCAAATGAATCCGTTCAGCCCCCCGATTTATCGTTAAGCAATCTGCCGCATTCATCGCCTGTGCGGGCATTGACAGTGTCACAAAGGCGATGTATACAAAAGACACTTGAGAAATATAAAACGCTTGCCCGAAAGGATTCATCACGATGATAACCCATCTTGTTTTTTTCAAGCTTAGCGACCCTTCCGCTGAAAATATGGCGGCCACCCGGGCCAAATTGCTCAGCATGCAAGGCCAGATTCCTCTGCTGCGTCATCTCGAAGCCGGGGTTGATGTCATCCGTTCGGAACGTTCCTACGACGTGGCGCTGATCACGCGCTTTGATACGCTGGACGACCTGCAGGCCTATCAGGTCCATCCGTATCATGCCGGAGAGGTGATTCCTTTTATGAAATCGGTCTGCTCATCGATCGTGGCGGTTGATTACGAAAGTTGATGATGTATATTGTATACTTTTTATCTTGACGAAACATACCGGTATGCGTAAAATCCGGTTTTACTCGGGATGGCACCACTTACAGCTGCCGCAAAACCCATTGTAATTAGTCACGTGCTGAGTAAACACAAGAATACACTAATTAATTTTTAATACAGGTTCCATGCCTGTAAACACAATAAACAAACGGGAGGTAGTAGATGTCTGGTTACGGAACCCTGCAAGACCGCGTACGCCACAAATTTCTTTTGAGCAAGGTCATGACGGCCGAAGAGACAGTTCAGTTCTTCAAACCGGGCATGAACCTGGGTTGGTCCGGCTTTACTCCGGCCGGTTATCCGAAAGTTGTACCGATTGCTGTTGCTGACCATGTCGAGAAGAACAACCTTCAGGGCAAATGGAAGTTCAACCTGTTCATCGGCGCTTCCGTCGGAGCCGAAACCGAAGACCGTTGGGCAAGCCTGGACATGATCGACCGCCGCTGGCCGTACCAGACCGGCAAGAACATCGCCGCCGGCATCAACGAAGGCCGCATCCGCATGGGTGACAAGCATCTCTCCCTGTTCGCCCAGGATCTGGGCTACGGTTTCTACACAAAAGACTCCGAGAGCGGCAAGCTTGACCTGGCCATCATCGAAGTATCAGCCATCACCGAAGACGGCAGTCTTGTCCCAACCTCATCCTGCGGAGTTATTCCGGAGATCCTGATGATGTGCGACCGGATCATCATCGAGGTCAACACCGGCCAACCTTCCTTCGAAGGCATCCATGACCTGCTTACACCCGGAACCCCGCCTAACCGTCTGCCGTTCAATATCACAACTGCCGGCTCCCGTATTGGCTCAACCTCGATTCCCTGCGATCCGAAGAAGATCATTGCCGTGGTCGAGTCCAAGTTGCGCGACAAGGGGCGTGCTTTTGCCGAGCAGGACGACACCTCTGAAGCAATCGCCGGTCACATCATCGATTTCTTCACCCATGAGGTCAAGATGGGCCGTCTGCCGGACAACCTGCTGCCGATCCAGTCGGGCGTCGGTTCCATCGCCAACGCCGTTATCGGCGGTCTGGCCAAGGGTCCCTTCTACAACCTGTCGGTCTACACCGAGGTTCTGCAGGATACAATGCTGGATCTGTTTGATTCGGGCAAGCTGGACCACGCCTCTTCCTGCTCGCTCTCGCTTTCCGAGACTCCGGGCTTCCCCAAATTCTTCGAGAACATGGACAAATATTTCGACAAAATCACGCTGCGTCCGCTCTCGATTTCCAATGCTCCTGAGCCGATCCGCCGTCTCGGTTGTATTGCCATGAACACCCCGGTCGAGATCGACATATATGCCCATGCCAACTCGACCCTGGTCGGTGGTACCCGCATGATCAACGGTCTGGGGGGTTCCGGTGACTTCCTGCGCAACGGCTTCCTGAAGATGATGCATACTCCGTCGAGCCGTCCTTCCAAGACCGACCCGACCGGCATTTCCTGCGTAGTGCCGCACTGCTCGCACATCGACCACACCGAGCACGATCTGGATGTCGTCATTACCGAGCAGGGCTTGGCTGACTTGCGCGGCCTCTGTCCGCGCGACCGCGCCAAGGTCATCATCGAGAAGTGTGCTCACCCGGAATACAAGCCGATCCTGACCGAATATTACGAGATGGCCCTGGCTGAATGTCTGCGCCGCAAGGTAGCCCATGAGCCGCAACTGTGGGATCGTGCCTTCAAGATGCACCTTAATCTTGAGAAAAACGGCACCATGAAGATCAAAAACTGGGACATCAAGCTTGATCTCTGCGAATAACGACTTTTGTTTTTGAAAAGTTATCAGACCCCGCCGGGCGACCGGCGGGGTTTTTTTATATGCCGCAAGACTTTCATGCTTGTACTTGCCCTGAGGTTATGGTTTATATGGCTCTTATTTAATTGTTTCGGATGATATTTCATCGACAGGTTGACAAAGATGTCAGAAAACATTACTGGTTTTAAAGGAGCGCTTGCCGGCCTTTCTCTGACGGACGTCATTCAGCTCAAGGGCCACAATAAATATACCGGCGCCATTACCGTAGGGTACGGTGACAGCGAAGGTGTGATTTATTTTATCGACGGCGAGATAATCCACGCCGAGCTGGGCAGCGAGTCCGGTGAACAGGCCATCTATGAAATCATCAAGTGGCCCGGCGGCACCTTCAACATCCATCCCGAGATGACTTCCAACGTCTGCACAATCCATTATCGAACCGATTTTCTGCTTCTGGAGGCACTGCGACGTCTGGATGAGGAAAATGCCGGTTCTGCCGCTGATAAATCACCCGGTCCGTCGGTTACGCCCCGCCGAACCATGAGCAAGATCGCGGCCCGCCTGCAGGAAATCAACAATATTACCTATGCCGTGCTGCTCGACAAGCAGGGCGTCCCCCTTCAGGATGTCAGCATTGAAGCCGTTGCATTAGCCGCCAAAGGTATGTTTCTGGCCAAAACCGGCAATCAGCTCGGCGATCTGATGGGGTTGGGCGAAATCAAGGCGGCTGCCGTTCATACCAGCAATTTCCATCTGTTGATGTACGATTCCAAACAGCACTATTTGAGCATAGCGGTCAAGCCCGAATGTAATCTGGACAGCGTTGAAGGCGAGATAAAGTCTGCGCTCATACCAGGTAAGTAGAAAGGTGGTCAGATGCAGGAGATCCTGCAACATATAAACAGCGTTGAAGGGGTGATCGGCAGCGCAGTTTTCAGTCGAAAGGGAGACGTGCTGGTACATGCCTTGCCAGCCCTGATAGATGCCATCTCTCTAAAAAAGGTGGCCGGGCTGACTCTGGAATGTGCCCATGGCCTGCAGATATCGGAGAGTCTTGATATCCTTGACATGCGCTACTCCGACGGACGTATCGTCGTAAAAAGATTCCCTGGCGCCATGCTCTTTCTGCTGTGTTCCAAAAACATCAACCTGCAGGTTTTGGCAATTACGCTCAATCTGGCAGTAAAAAAACTGGAGGCGCAGATGCCCACCGAAGCAGGTGCTGCTCATCAGTCCGCCACCCCGTCAGAACCGGCTGAAGCGCTTCTCGACGACGGCGTTCTCCGTCTGAGCATTAGCCACCTGGCCAACAAGCAGGCCAGTGCCAGCTTTGATTCGCTGGGCATGATCGCCGTCAGTCAGCCGACATCGCAATATATCAATGATTATTACAAATCCACCTTCAAAAAACTGACCCTGACAAATGCCGGGGCCGGCACAAGCGGCATCTTTCCGGTGATGGTCATGAAAGACATGGACCAGCAGTATGACGGCACCATCGTTGTCGGGCCGGGTATTGAAAAGAAGCTCAAGGTCAGCGAAGGGGACAAGGTCGAAGTTAGAATCTGATTTGCGAGGAACGGACAGCATGCATCTGAACGGGGAATGGGGTGACTCAATCCCCGTTTTTGCGTCTTTGCGGTTTTTATTTGGTTCTGTCGGCGTTGATGTGAAGCTGGCAATGCAGACAGCGCCGCAGGTAAAGCATCGACAGGCCGTGTACATGGAAATAGTTTCCGCAACGCGGGCACCTTGTGACAGCCGACAGCAGACAGGTAATCAGGAGCAGCACGATCCAGACACCGATCGTGGTGAACATGGTTCTGTTGGCGGGAGATATGCCGTGGATGATCCATACGGCTGGAATGTAGATCAGAATGACTCCGAAGAAATATTTTCGCCGCCTGCGAATAAGTTTCAGTGCCGGTCCATATGCGCTTACGTCTTCCGAAACATCCTCTGGTACGTCCCCCATGGCTCATCTCCCGGTTTCATTGCATTTATTTATACACCACATGAACAACTGTATAACGTTTGTGTACAGCTCTGCATTTGAACATACTTACAAAAAAGCGTTGTAAAATCAGCGGTAAGGGCTTTGAAGCATGCCTAAACTCATATTAGCAGCTGTATAGTATTCCTATACTGATACCCATGCGATCCCTGTTCCCATGCGCCGTCCAATTATCCAGCCTGCAAACAAAGTGTTTAAAATCGGTTAATTACAATTATCTTTTCTGCATCCAGTTGTTTGGCACGCTCGATGCTCTAGTAATAAGCAAGCAAGAAGAAAAACAATCAAGCGAGAGGAGACAGTCATGAGAGCCATATCAGCAATGTTAATATCGCTTATGATCACCGCCAGCCAGGCATTGGCCTCCGGCGGAGCACCCGAGGGTGAAGGCCTTGGCCTTCTGGCAACACTTTTCATCGGTTTCGGCGTCATGATTGTTCTGTTCCAGTTTATCCCCGGTATCATGCTGCTGGCAGGAATGCTGAAAGGCGTCTTCTCCTTAGGCCGGAAAGACAGTCAAGAGACCCCGGTCAACCAATAAGCCCGACTTTCAAAACGTTATTGAATCATAAAAAGAAAAGGAGAATGTCATGAAAGCAATAGCTACCGTAATCGCAACCCTGGCCCCCGCAACAGCATTCGCGGCTTCAACTCTTCATGAAGACAACAGCGGAATTATTGTATGGCTGTTTTTGGGGTTCTGCGCCCTGATCGTGGTGGTTCAGGTCATGCCGGCCGTCATACTGATGTTCGGATTTGCCAAAGGCCTGTCTGCCAAAATGTCAAAACAGGAGGTGGTGGCCAGTAAATGATACGATCAATATCTGCTGTTCGTAAGCATCGCTATAGAATCCAACATATCATGGCAACTAAACAAGAGGGATAGCTCCAATGGAACTATCCCTCTTGTTTGGCGTGGGCCTTGGGATGTGCCTTGTCGTAGACCTCCATCAGGCGGTCGATGCCGACGTGGGTGTATTTCTGGGTGGTGGAGAGTGAGGCGTGTCCCAGCAGTTCCTGGATTGCGCGCAGGTCGGCGCCCCCCTCCAGCAGATGGGTGGCAAAGGTGTGCCGCAGCGTGTGCGGCGAGATCCGTTTGAAGGCCGCGATGCGCAGCACATGGGCATCAACGATGCGGGCCACGCTGCGGCGGTTGATCCTTTCTGCGTGAGTGTTTAGAAACAGGGCTGATCCCGGAGCGGCATCGGTCCGCAGTTCAAGATAGGCCTGCAGTGCCTCCAGGGCGCGGCTGCCGACCGGAACGATGCGCTCCTTGCCTCCTTTGCCCATCACACGCACCATACCTCCCGACAGATCGATCTCGCCGATATTCAAGCTGGTAAGTTCCGAGACACGCAGGCCGCTGGAATAGAGCAGTTCCAGAATGGCCCGGTCGCGCAGGGCGTACTGCTGCTCATCTTCCGGCGCCTCCATCAGGCTGGTGATCTGGTCGATATCCAGGTGAAACGGCAGGCGCTGCTCCTTTTTGGGAGTGGCGATCAGTTCGGCCGGGTTTTTGGTGATTGTACCGCGCCGCAGCAGGAAGCGGAAAAAGGAACGGATAGCGGCCAGCTTCCTGCCGATGGAACTTTTTTTGGTGGTTTTTGACAGCCCGGCCAGATAGCGTCGCAGCAGCAGATGGTCGATATCCCCGGCAGAAACGCCCTCCCCTTTTTCTGCATGAACAAACGCAAGCCACTGCTTCAGATCGCTGCGATAGGCCGCCAGGGTATGGGGCGAGACATTCCGTTCGGTTTCCAGGTAGCCGGAAAAACCTTGTATCTGTTGGGCTAACGGTTCCATGTGGTGTTACTCGAAGGGAGGAAGGCCACTTTTTAGCTTCCAGCTTTTGAGGAGGTCCTGATAGACCCACTCCTGGCGATAGGTCACGGTCTTGATGCGGTTGGAGGGGAGGAGGTAATAATCGAATTCAGCCACCACATCGCCGCTCTTCTTGTCCGGCAGGCACTCAAAGGTCAGGATGCGGAAGTCGGCCAGTGTGACGCCCCTTCTCTTGAGTGATTCGGCGCTCCGCATGAAATCATCGCGCTGCTCTTTTACGATGTAGGTCATGCCGGCATTTTCAACCTCCTGCCAGCGTAGCATGCGGTTGTAGGCTCGCATGCTCTTTTCGAATTCTTCACGAATTCCCATATCGGTTACACAGGCCGTCATGGTCAGACAGACGGTCAGCAGAAATCCCAATCTTAATAATCTTATCATTGCTGCTCCCTCTCACGCTTTTGAATATGTTTGATCAATTCTTCGGCCAACTCGTATTTGCCGAAGGGGGGAATCAGATAATAGCCTCCCACGACAGCAATGGTAGCATCGATGAATTCCTTGGCGATCGCCAGCCCTTCCCGGGCCCCGGCTTCTTTGTCAAGGCCCTTCATGCGGGCACGAACGTCGTCGGGCACGGTTATGCCCGGCACCTCGTTGTTCAGATATTCGGCATTGCGTTCGCTGACCAGCGGCATGATGCCGGGTAGAAACGGAATGCCGCAGTCACCGGTCGCCTCCAGCGCTTCAAACAGAATGGCCGGATCGTAGATCGGCTGAGTCTGGGTGAAACGGGCTCCGTTGGCGATTTTTTTCCGCAGGCGCTCGGCCTGGAGAGCCATGTTGCGGGTATTGGGGTTGAAGGCGGCGCCGATCGTGAAGCCGGTTCCCTCGCCGATCGGATTGCCGATCGCATTTACGCCCCGATTCATGTCGCTCAGCAGCTTGATCAGCGTAAAGGAGTGCAGGTCGAAAACCGATTTGGCGCCGGCATGATCCCCCATCGTAGCCGGATCGCCGGTCACCGCCAGAATCGAGTGGATCCCCAGCAGTCTGGCCCCCATCAGATCGGACTGCATGCCGATCAGGTTGCGGTCGCGGCCGGTGACATGCACGATGACCTCGATGCCGACTTCCCGCTGGATAATGCTGCCCAAGGCGATGTTGCCCATGCGCGGTCGGGCCAGCGGGTTCTCAGCCAGGTTGATGGCATCCGCCCCGGCTTTCTTCAGGCGTCGGCTGCCGGCAATGATCCGGCTGCAATCGATCCCCTTGGGAGGATCAAGTTCCACGGTAATGACCTTGCGGCTGCCCCAGCTGTCCAGGAAAGAGGCCTCTTTATGCAATACTTCGACCGGCTCGGAAACGGTGATGCGCGGGGTCCTGGTCCTGACGGCCGGTTTGCAACCGGCAATTCTATGAGCGATGGACGCGATATGTTCGGGGGTCGTGCCGCAGCAGCCCCCCAGCAGGTTTGCACCGGCCGCCACCATCTCGGCCGCCATGCCGGCAAAATACTCGGGGGTGGCGCGGTAGATGTAGCGACCGTCGCGGTACTCCGGAAAGCCGCTGTTGGCGTAGGCGCTGATCGGTTTGTCCGTCAGTGTCGCCAGCCGTTTGATGACCTTGAGCAGTTCCAGCGGTCCGGCGCCGCAGTTGGCTCCGATGATGTCGGCTCCGGCCGATTCCATCGCCTCGCAGAAGCGTTCCACCGAGGTGCCGTCGGCACTGCGTCCCCCTTCCAGAAAAGCCAGCGAGGCGCCTACCGGCAGGCCGCAGCCGCGGGCGGCCCGCAGCGCCGCCTGCAGCTGTTCCAGTGAGGAAAAGGTCTCCAGAAGCAGCAGATCGACGCCCCCTTCCGCCAAGGCGTTGCACTGGACGCGAAAAACAGCCTCCATCTCGGGCGGGGTCAGCTCCTTTTCGTCCCCTTTTATCTGGATCAGCGGCCCGACCGAACCGGCCACCAGGATGTCCTGACCGGCGGCGGTTGCGCGGGCGATTCCGGCGCCGGCCAGGTTGATCTCGGCCACCTTGTGACCCAGGCCGATGGCGGACAGTCTGGTGAAGTTGGCTCCGAAGGTGTTGGTCTCGATGACCTGGGCGCCGGCAGCGACGTATTGGCAGGCCAGCTCCTTGACCAGCGCCGGGAGAATCAGGTTAAGGTGCTCGAAGTTGCTGTCGAGGCTGACCCCTTTGGCGTAGAGCATGGTACCGATGGCGCCGTCGCCGGTCAGCACCTCCCGACTCAGACGATCCACGATGGTATACTGTTTTTCGTTCATACGATTCCTATCTGCTGTTGCCCGAACCTGTTATATGGGTTATAAACTTTGATCGAACCAAATCCCTGAATGGAGTTATTGAATAATGCATGCAATCGTACAATGGCTGCTCGACACGATCGGCACGATGGGGTATCCCGGCATATTTCTGCTGATGGCGATGGAAAGCTCGATCATCCCGGTGCCGAGCGAACTGGTCATGCCGCCGGCCGGTTATCTGGCCTATCAGGGAAAAATGAGCATGACCCTTGCCATTCTGAGCGGCACCTTCGGCAGTCTGGTGGGCGCCTATGCCAACTACTTCGCCTCCCATTATCTGGGGCGGCCCCTGATTCTAAAGTACGGAAAATACGTGCTGATTCCGCCTGACAAATTCGAGCGGGTGGAGAAATTTTTTCTGAAGCATGGCGAGATATCGACCTTTATCGGCCGGCTGCTACCGGTGATTCGTCACCTGATTTCGATCCCGGCCGGAGTGGCCGGAATGAATCATGTCAAGTTCTCGCTCTACACGCTGCTGGGGGCCGGCATCTGGTGTACGATCCTGACCTGGATCGGCTATGCCATCGGTGAGAACCAGCAGTTGATCATGCAATATTCCCACAAGGCGCTGGTCTGGGTGCTGCTGTTCAGTCTGGCTCTGGTGGCGGTTTACATCTGGCGTCAGCGCCGCAGTGGTAGTAAAGCCTAAAACAGCCAATAAGGCAAAAGGATTTTTAGCAGGTTGCAGGTTAACGCACATCCCGTTTGTCGGGATTCGGAGGAATTACAG
The DNA here is from genome assembly GCA_014380135.1 of Deltaproteobacteria bacterium. Lineage (GTDB taxonomy): Bacteria > Desulfobacterota > Desulfuromonadia > Geobacterales > Pseudopelobacteraceae > JACRCG01. The sequence goes on along the minus strand of JACMKN010000186.1, from coordinate 5,161 downwards.
ATGCAGATGAAGCGAATAGACCGTATCCAGTATATCGCGGTGGATTTCCCGGGCAGCCCCTGCTCAACCCAGGGTTTTACCTCCCGCCATGAAGGGGTTTCGCGCCCCCCCTACAATTCGCTCAACCTGGGTATCAACACCCAGGATCAGCAGTCAAACGTCGAGGGCAATCGCAGTCTGCTGGCCCGTGCCTTCGGTGTCAGCCAGGAGGCGCTGGTGACCCCCAGGCAGGTGCATGGCGTGGATGTCCTGGTTATCAATGAGCCCAACGACGATTACAGCCATTTCCTCTCGGTGGAGGGGGATGCGGTTATCACCAACCAGCCAAAGCTGATGATCGGCGTCTGCGTGGCCGACTGCGTGCCGATACTGCTGTGCGATCCCGAAAAAAAGGTCATCGCTGCTGTACATGCCGGCTGGAAGGGCACCGCCGGCAAGCTGGTATCCAAGGTCGTGGCCGGCATGAAATCGGAATTCGGCTGCGAGCCGACTGCGCTGCAGGCCGCCATCGGTCCCTGCATCCAGAAATGCTGCTATGAAGTTGACGGCCCGGTCAAACAGGCATTCGTGCAGAGCGGAATCGCCTGGGCTTCTTTTAGCGAGCTATGTGGCGAAGATAAATGGAAGTTGGATCTGGCCGCCGCCAATCGCGAACTGCTGCTGCTGGCCGGACTTTCGGCCGATGCGGTACAGGTTTCCGACCAGTGCGTCTGCTGCCGCAGCGAACTGTTTTTCTCCTATCGCCGGGATAAGGACGATGCCGGGAGGCAGATGGGCTTCATCATGCTGAACCAATAAACACATCCGAATTAAATTTCAGACTGAACGGGAGCTTCCATGCTCGCAAAAGTATTCAGCAGTGCCCTGATCGGTATCGATGCCATCCTGGTGGATGTGGAAGTGGATCTGGCGGCCGGACTGCCCTCCTTCGCCACGGTCGGCCTGCCGGATGGCGCCGTCAAGGAGAGCAAGGATCGCGTCAAGGCCGCCCTGAAAAATTCCGGCTATGATTTCCCGGCCCGGCGCATAACCGCCAATCTGGCTCCGGCTGACATCAAGAAGGAGGGAGCCGCCTACGATCTGCCGATCTCGATCGGCATCCTGGCTGCCACCGGGGTCATCAAGGGGCCGCGCCTGCGGGAATATATCCTGTTGGGCGAATTATCCCTGGATGGCGGACTCAAGGCCATTCGCGGTGCGCTGTCGATGGCGGTGGCCGCCAAGCGGGCTGGGCTGAGCGGTCTGATATTGCCGGCCGAGAATGCTCCCGAGGCGGCCGTTGTGGAGGGGATCGATGTGATCGGCGCCACCAGCCTGTCCCAGGTGGTGGAGTTTTTGAGCGGCCGGGAAGAGATTGCCCCCTGTCGGGTGGATCTGCAGGCGCTTTTCACCAGCGGCTGCGAATACGGCGAGGATTTCAGCGAAGTCAAGGGGCAGGAACACGCCAAACGCGCCCTGGAAGTGGCCGCCAGCGGCGGCCATAATATATTGATGATCGGCCCGCCCGGTTCGGGAAAGACGATGATCGCCCGCAGAATCCCGACCATTCTGCCGCGCATGTCGTTCGATGAAGCCATTGAAACCACCAAGATCTTCAGCGTCAGCGGCATGCTGGAGAAAGAACGCGCCCTGCTGGCGGTCCGTCCCTTTCGCTCCCCACATCACACCATCTCGGATGTCGGCCTGATCGGCGGCGGCAGCACCCCCAAGCCGGGCGAGGTTTCCCTGGCCCACAATGGTGTACTGTTTCTGGATGAACTGCCGGAGTTCAAAAAAAATGTCCTGGAGGTTCTGCGCCAGCCGCTGGAAGATGGCCGGGTCACCATCTCCCGTTCCCTGCTTTCTTTAACCTACCCCTCCCGCGTCATGCTGGTGGCGGCCATGAATCCCTGCCCCTGCGGCTACCTTTCCGATCCAACCCACCCCTGCACCTGCACGCCGGTCTCGATTCACCGCTACCGTTCCCGCATCTCCGGCCCGCTGCTGGATAGGATTGACATTCATATCGAAGTCCCGGCCGTCAAATACCGCGACCTGGCCGACCGGGGCGAAGCCGAAAGTTCTGCCGCCATATCCGAGCGGGTAGGGCGGTCGCGTGAAATTCAGCTGGAGCGCTACAAGGGAACCAAAATCCACTGCAACGCCCAGATGACGCCACGTTTCATCAAAAAATACTGCGAGCTGGATGCCAGCGGCAACCGTATGCTGGAACTGGTCACTGATCGTTTGGGTTTCTCGGCCCGTACCTACACTCGCATTCTCAAGGTAGCCCGCTCCATCGCCGACCTGGATGGCAGCGACTCCATTCGTGAGCAGCATATCGCCGAGGCGATTCAGTACCGGAGTCTGGATCGGAAGACATCTTGATTTCATAGGGAGAGGGTTCTGCGTGACAAATGAAAACCCAATTTCACTCAAGGAGCTTCAAAAAAAGTATCAGCTCTTGCTGGCTGAAAACCGGTTGTTGACAGAAGAGCTTAATGCCTTTAAGTCCGGGTCGAGTGTCACCGAATTAAAGCGACAAGAGGAACCAGATTTTCCCCGCAAACCTGAAAGCATAATTCAAACTTCTGTTGTCGAATCATCCCCCACAAATATCTCCAACAGTTCAGAATCCGCTGATAAAATCCGATTGTTCATATCTCTCTTTAAAGGACGGGACGATGTCTATGCCAAAAGGTGGGACAGCAAAAAAAGGGGACGGCAGGTTACTCGCCTGTTTGCCTGAATGAATGGAAGCAGAGGCAGTACGGCAAGCCGAAGGTGACCTGCTCTGCGCGTGTCAATAAGTCGTATGCACATTTGATGAAGCTGTCGTTGACAACCATCTGCGGGGAACCTTGGTCGCCGGGATCTAGCCCATTCGTCACCCGAAGACGCACTGTGCGGATGCTGCAGCATCTCGAGATTGCGGTGCGAAGCGGCATACGGGTTGTCGTCATAACCAGACCGGCAGAGGATTACCGGGAAACAGATCAAATCTCCTTGCAAGGTACTTTGGCCATCTTACATGATGCCGGTATACATATGATATTTCGTCCAAACATCCATCAGAAATTTGCAGTGACTGATCAGAGAATTGTTTGGTACGGAAGTATTAACCTGCTGAGCTTCGGCAGCGCGGAGGAGAGTATCATGCGACTTGAAAGCCACGCCATCGCTAATGAACTGATGAAGACAGTGCATAATTAATAATGAATTAAACTTTCCCCGGCGCACCCTATACCTTGATTAATAATTCAAATCCTGGATCCATTTTCCAATTGACAATGTAATGGAATCCATTACACTAAATCTATGGAAAAACGTCAGCCCCATTATCCCCTTACAGCACTTCAGGCCCGAATCGCCGAACAGGGAATCATGGCTTTTACCGCTACGGCTCTTTTTAATGCCGCAGCAATGGGGCTTTCGGAAGAACAGGCGCTTCTGGTGCTGGCATCACTCACCCGGGCAATGTTCTACAAATCCATGACCACATATGCTGATAGCAGCATTTGGCAGGATGTCTACCATGCCGCAACTCCAGGCGGCATGGTTGCCTACATCAAATTGACGCTGCAGCAGGGGGCAGTAGTTATACAGTTCAAGGAGAAGTAGCAATGGCACAAACAAAAGACAAAAGACAATGTGCAAGCTGTGGTACTCCCGGCATGGTCTATGGTCGGCAGGATGTTTCTCGTGATTTTGAAGGAGCCGCTTTAACCATACCTGACGTTACAGGGTGGTTCTGTTCGGCGTGCGGTGAACTTGAGTTTGATTCGCCGGAATCAGCTCGGAGTTTTCTTGAGCAGGTGACCGCCCTTCAACGGCAAAGACGGTCAAGACAGGCTGCCGAGCTGTATGCAATTCGCAAACGGTTGAAGCTGACCCAACGTCAGGCTGCCGAGCTGTTTGGAGGCGGTGCCAATGCTTTTTCCGAATATGAGAGAGGTACAACGCGACCAGCCAGATCAACCGTTATGCTGCTACATCTGCTGGATCATCACCCAGAACTGCTTCAGGAGCTGCGCGGTCTGCAGCACTGACTTGTGGAGGAGATGTTCTTGAGGTTCTCTATTGAAGAGCAGGGATTTTTCACAATTCCCTGCTCATCCAAAAACCGCTCGATCTTCTCCCGGTTCTTCTTGAACGGATAATGCCGGCCACTCAACCAATCTGATAGTTGCTCGGGATTACGGCCCATTGCTTCACCAAGATGACCCAGGTTCATCCCCATCGTTCTCTTGTACCACGCAAGCCGCCCTACAGTGTCATCGGGATAACCGGGAAGATGCTGTTTTTAGAGGGGAATTTGAATTTAGAACGAGTGCCGTTTTAAGTGGGTATAGTAGAGAAAGGCTAACACACCCCTGTCCCTGCGGCTACCTTTCTGATCCAACCCACCCCTGCACATGCACGCCCGTCTCGATCCACCACTACCGTTCCCGCATCTCCGGCCCGCTGCTGGATAAGATTGACATTCATATCGAAGTCCCGGCCGTCAAATACCGCGACCTGGATGAGAAGCGGTATATCTGAGGTGGCGGGCCGGTCTGGCAGGTTGGGCCGTGACAATGTACCTATGTGTGTTCCAAACAGCCAGACAACCAGCTGACGAGTCATGATCTAATCCTCCGTACCGTTTTCCAGGCCTTCAACACACAGGTTCCCGCCCAGCGCATGCAGCACGCGGAGAACATTTTCCAGGCGGAGTGTTGGTTTGCCGGCTTCCAGTTCGACAATGAAACGCACACCGACACCTGAAGCCAGAGCCAATTGTGGTTGCGTTAAGCCCAAGCGTTTGCGTGCGGTTCGTGCTGCCAGGCCAAGTGAAATCGGAATGTCTATTTTTGTAATCATTAATATTTTCCCTTCGGGAATTATTTCTCCAATAATGGCATAAAGCAAGGCAAATTTCCTGATCGGGAAACAATAAAGGGGATAGCATAGGCACTGTGACATCTTTACCGAACGGGAAATATTTTCACTAGGAGTTTGATAATTCCTGGATTAGATTGCAGTTCCGACTAGACTCCGTGCTCACAGTTCCATACTGAGGACTCAGTGACGCCGATGATCTCGGCGACTTCTCTCTGGAGGAGGCCGACGTCCATCCGCCGTTTGCGGATGTGGTCACCGACGGTGATTGGAAATGCTGGATAGCTGGTATTCATCCCTC
>JACMKN010000185.1 GCA_014380135.1 Deltaproteobacteria bacterium | reverse complement strand
GCAGCAGTTCGGCTTTTGATTTATCCACGGTTGTTCTCTATCCTTTTTCCATATCTGGTTTCGACTGCTGTAGCGAGACTACAAAGAAAGCTCGCAGGATACAATACTTTTATTTGCGGTCACGCCTGAAGCTATTTGACTTTAGCCCGCCACGAAGTAGACTAAAACCAGTTTAACCAGTTTGTCCATGCCTTTAAAGGAGTGAAACGGCTTATGCCTGTTATTCGCGACTGTGACAGCTCGCCATCGGGTGGGCTTCTGCGGGCATTCGGAGAATTCAACCGGGGCGACTGGTTCGAGTGCCACGAAACGCTGGAAGATCTCTGGATCGGCTCGGAAGGCGAGATACGCGACTTCTACCAGGGTGTACTGCAGATTGCGGTCGCCCTGCATCACTGGCGAAATGGCAATTTTGGCGGCGCCGTTCATCTGCTGGCCGGCGGAGCCGGTTACCTGCGCCGGGTTCGAGACACCTGCCAACGGATTCAGGTGGATGTTCTGGTGGAGGCAGCAGACCGTTTCAGAGAAACGTTGGTCAGCCTCGGTCCGGAACGGATGGCCGAAGCCGACCGAAACCTGATTCCCCGCCTGCGATTGGCTCCTGCCAGCCACGCCAGTCATGATATAGAGCCTTGATCCTTGAGCTTTCCAATTCAATTAGTTTGACATTAACGGCTGTCATGTAATAAACCCTGTTAATGACAAGCAGTTTACAGTACATATTTTTACTTAAAAAGGAGCTTTGAATGAAAGATCTGAATGGAACCAAAACCGAGAAGAACCTTTGTGAAGCCTTTGCCGGAGAATCCCAGGCGCGCAACAAGTACACCTATTTCGCTTCGGTCGCGAAGAAAGAAGGATACGAAAAGATTGCAGCGATTTTTCTGGAGACCGCCGAGAATGAGAAGGAGCATGCCAAGCTCCACTTCAAACTGCTGGGAGGAATCGGCTCTACCGCCGACAACCTGAGGGCCGCCGCCGCCGGTGAAAAGGATGAATACACCGATATGTATCCTCGCATGGCTCAGGAGGCGAAAGAAGAGGGCTTCCCGGAAATAGCCGCCCTTCTCGCATCGATCGGCAAGATCGAAAAAGCTCATCAGGAGCGCTACCAGTTACTGTTGAAGGAACTGGAAGCCGGCACCTTTTTCAGCCGGAAAGATTCGGCTCGCTGGAGATGCCGAAACTGCGGGCACATCCATGAAGGTCTCGAAGCGCTGAAAATCTGTCCGGTCTGCAAACATCCCCAGGCTTATTTTGAGCTGGTGGAAGGAAACTACTGAGGACTTTGGCCCTTATCCCGTTAACGGGGTCAGATCCAATAAAAAGGCGTCCTTTCGGGCGCCTTTTTATTGGATACGCTGTCGCTGATGTTCGCGCAGGATCAATGTGTCATTGAGCTTTTGACGAGCGGACTGCAAATGAAGTTGGTACAGTCATCGAGACTGCGCTCGAACTCGATCCCCAGATAGTGGAGGTTGGTATCCTTGTCCGGATAGATCTGCCGCACAAAACCATCTATCTCAAGATCATCCGACCAGAAAGGTTTTCTGAAACGCAGCTTGAGCCGCTCTTGCGGAGCAACTGACAGGTTGCCCCAGATCCCAATGCCGGTGCTACTGAAATTGGAGACCATCGCAGTTTCTGTAATGGTAAGATCTGTCAGATAACACTCCAGCAGTGCCTGGGTGGCATGACGCTGATGCCGACGGCGCTCGTAATTGCTGGGTGAGATGGAATTGCGGCGACGTTTTGCGTTGTAAAGCTCTTTGTCGGCAAGATCGATCAACAGGTTCACATCGTTTGTCTGTTCGGAAAAGAACGAGATCCCGCAGCTGGTAGTCAGCCTTTTGCCACTAAGGAGTTCCTGACCCCTGAACGCTGTAGTTTCTATCGCCTGACGTATCCGGTCGGCCACCGCGAAAGCGACACTCTTTGTCACCTTGGGAAGGTAAACGGCAAACTCATCGCCCCCGTAGCGCGCCGCAACGTCCTGTTCCCTGATCTGATCCCGTATGATATTCGCCACAGTACGGAGCGCCTCGTCACCGGCCACATGTCCGCAGCAGTCGTTGTACAGCTTGAAATGATCAAGGTCCATCAGAATCAGCGCGCTGGCACTGTCGTCGATTCTCCGGCGCAACGGTATATTTTGTCCGAGTAGTGTTTTGAAATAAGTCTGGTTATAAAGACCGGTCAAGCCATCAGTAACAGAGCAGTGGCGGATGCTGTCCAGATGTTTGGCCTCTATGAATACCAGATTTTTAAACTCGCTGGATCTGTTCAACAGAAAGTCTAAAAGCGCAGCGCGTATGCTGAGACGATATTGCGTGCCTTTTTCTATGCCATCCCGCAGTGCCAGTGCCTCGTGCCAGTAGCGCCTGGACTTGCAGGCGCTGATCGTTTTGCCGGTAAGCTGCCTCAACGCTTCAACATAAACAATGTCACCGTAAAGATTACATAATTTTATGATTTCACATTCGAGAAGGTCGTCGCTGTTGCGGGATATGGTCTTTTTCAGGAGTTCTTGAATTGGTTTTTCCATAACGTGAGCTCCCGTCTTCATAACTGAATTTCGTATACCACAATATTGCTGAAGTGTAAAATAAATTCATACTGTTTTAATTAAAATATTAATATTTATAGCCATAATTCCCGTCCTGATCTGGCGCCCGTTCCTGTGGTCCGCAAGAGTGAAAACCAAATAGTATTTGACAAAACTGCTGATAGTGTGTCACCAAAACCACTCAAACAAACTTGGAAGGAGAATCAAACATGAACATTTGTCCTTGCGGAAGCGGGCTCGCCTACAGCGAGTGCTGCGAACCGGCCATAACCGGGGCACAACCCGCCCAAACAGCAGAACAACTTATGAGAGCGCGCTATTCGGCTTATGTACACGCGCAGATGGATTTCATATTCGAGAGTACCCATGCCAACCATCGGGAAGGATACGATCACACCGGAACCAGAGAATGGGCTGAAAATGCGGAATGGCAAGGGCTCGAAATAGTCACTACAAAAAGAGGGGGGCCGGATGATACTGTCGGTGAGGTCGAATTCATCGCCCGCTTTCTCGACAAGGGTGAACTGTGTGAGCACCATGAGTGTGCGCAATTCATACGGCAGGACGGTCGCTGGTATTTTACCGACGGCAGCATGGTTAAACCGAAACCGATCATTGCCAGTAAAATCGGCCGTAACGATCCGTGCAACTGCGGCAGCGGCATCAAATACAAGAAGTGCTGCGGCAAATAATATCAATCGCTGAACTGAAGAAGGCGGCCTTTCGGCCGCCTTCTTCAGTTCGTCAGCAGGAATCGTGAACCCGCTCATTCAATCTGCAAAACCATTAACCAGCCCTGACTACCTTGAAGACTCCAACATTTTCCATAAGCAGGCCTGACTTTTTTTCCAACTCACCAGAGACCTGTTCAAGAACCTTTGAAGAGTCCTCCAGTCCCGAAGATGAACTTCTGATACAGCCGATCTGCTGCACGATCAAGCTGCTATCTTTACTCTGTACATCAATTGATCGGTTGATATCTTCAACCTGGCTGGAGAGCCTGATTGCAATCCCGGCAATCTGGCGACTGGTGGCAGTCTGCTCACCGGTGGCAAAAGCGATATTATGGGCTATTTCTTTCGCCTGCTCCATAAGCCTCTTCAGGTTCATCGAACCAAGAGTCTGATTTGCGGTGGCCGCCGATATTTCCTGAATCTGAAATTTTAAAGTGTCCACCGATGAATTGATCCCCTCGACAACAGCAGCTTTTTCGGATGCCTCCCGTTGAATGGCACGCGACATTTCAGTAGATGACATCGAATTTTCGGCAATTTTTTCCAGAGATTTCCTGACCTTGTCGATCAGCCCGATTCCGGTATTGACAACCTTTATTCCTTTATCGGCCAATTGAACACTGGAACTTGTCTCTTTCTGAACAGAGGTGATCACGTCCACAATTTCCTTTGTAGAGAGGAAGGTACGGTCGGCAAGCATCCTGATTTCGTGGGCAACCACGGCAAAAGAAACACCATGTTTGCCGGCCTGTGCCGCCAGAATAGCGGCATTAAGGGCCAACAGGCGCGTCTGGGCCGCTATTTCTTCAATAACGGTGATTATCTTGCCAATCCGCAAAGATTTGGCTCCCAGACGGTTTACAACCTCTGCCAGCGAAGCCACCTGCGCCTCGATGTCATGTATGCCTGTCTCGGCATGTTGAACAGCCTCCATCCCGGTCTGACTGGCTGACAGTGAAACCTGTTCGGCAAGAACCACCGAGCGGGTCGCACTACCCTGAATACTCTTGATCATCTCGGAGATTTGCAATACGGACGCACAGGTTTCTTCGGTGGCACTGTTAAGTTGGGCAATATTGATATCGATATCGCGTCCTGATATAACCATCTTTTCAACAGCTGATAAAGCTTGACGGGAATGTTCATCAAGCTGGGCGGCATTTTCGGCGACGCCGGAAACGGAGACGGCCATTTCATGCGCGATGGAAGTGGTTACATTGGCCTCATCCAGCAGTTCGTTGGTACTGTTTCTCATCAGCAGGATGGAGCGATCGACTTCTTCAACCGCTGTCGCAACAACTTGAATCGCAGCGGTCTGAACAATGACAGAGTTATAAACCTGGAGAGATGAATCCTTTACAATCCGCGATGCATCCGACACCTCGCCTGAAACCACTGTCGT
>JACMKN010000184.1 GCA_014380135.1 Deltaproteobacteria bacterium | reverse complement strand
TCCATGCAGCAGGCCATGAATCGCGTAGCCGAAAGGGTGGAACAAATCGCTCTTTCGACCCAGGAACAGAGTCACGGCAGCAAACTGATAACATCGGCGGTTGAACGCATGCGAGAGATAACTCAAGGGGTTACGCTCTCGATCAGCAGCCACCAGAATTCGGCATCCCAGGTTATTAACGCCAGTGAACAGATCAATGACATGGTGAAGGATATCTGCGAGGCATCCATACTCCAGTCGGCCAGCGCCGATCGAATCGGGGAGTCTCTCAAGGATTTTGAGGAATCGACCGACGTGCATGTCACCTCAACCCTGGTCATGGATGAGGTCCTGGTCAAACTCGCCAAACAGATCGATGACCTGCAGGAAGAAATGGGACGGTTCAAGGTTTAGGACATCCACCACTTTCAAATCACGACAGGAGAGCATCAAAATGACCCCTTCAGAACTTCTGCAGCTTTCAGGAGGATATTGGAATGTCTGTGCCCTGCATGCTGCTGTAAAACTGGACGTATTCACGCAAATGTCCCAGGGTGCCGCAAGCGCCGCAGATATTTCCATGGTGACCGGCAGCGACGAACGCGGCATGACCATGCTGCTGAACGCGCTGGCAGCCATGGGTCTCCTGGATAAATTCGAAAACAAATTCAGCATTCCCCCCTTCAGCGCTACTTACCTGTCAAAGGATTCGGACAACTATCTCGGGTATATCATACTGCACCACCACAATCTGATGTCCGGATGGGCCAGACTGGACGAGGCGGTAAAAAACGGAGGACCGCTACGGTCAAACTCCTCCCGCACCGATGACGAGGCCGCTCGGGAAAGCTTTCTGATGGGAATGTTCAACCTGGCATCTTTGGCCGCTCCGCTGGTTGTGCCGGCCATAGACCTTAGCGGACGCCGTAGCCTGCTTGATCTGGGAGGCGGTCCCGGCACCTACGCCATTCATTTTTGCCTCCATAATCCGGAGCTGAAGGCGGTAGTCTATGATCTGCCGACCACGCGCCGCTTCGCCGAAGAGACGATTCAGCGTTTCGGACTTTCCGACCGGATCAGCTTTTCTGCCGGTGACATCCTTGCTGATGATATTGGCAGCGGTTATGACGTTGTCTGGATTTCCCAACTGCTGCACAGCGAGGATCCGACAGGCGCCGCCATCATGCTGAGAAAGGGTGTGCAGGCGGTTGTGCCGGGCGGCCTTGTGATTGTGCAGGAATTCATTCTTGACGACAACCATGCCGCCCCCCCCTTCCCGACCCTGTTTTCCCTGAACATGCTGCTTGGTACGCAGGGAGGACAATCGTATTCACAAGGTGAACTGTCCGATATGATGACGCAGTCGGGTGTACGAAATATTTTAAGGCTGCCGCTTAAACTTCCGAATGGTGCCGGGATCATGATGGGGATTGTCGCTTGAATATACTCTCAATTCAAAAGGCCCGCTGCATATGCAACGGGCCTTTAAATTACAACACAATAAACCTTCTACTAGGCGCTGGCTGCCAGAGCCCTTTCGTATCCCATACTGAAAGCTTTCTTGTTGAGTTCGATGAAAGCCTCCGGAACACTTGAAAGAACAGCCTTCTCGGCGTTTTCTCTGGACACCTGACCGGTCAATGCCACCATAGCTCCAAGAGCAACGATATTGGCAACGATCTCGCGACCAACATCATTTTTGGCGGTATTGATGATCGGGAATGCTACCGTCTTGAAATTGCCGGCCGGAATGTTCGTAACCAGGTCGGAATCAATCAGCAGCACGCCGCCTTCCTTGAGATCGTGTGAATACTTGTTGGCTGCTTCCTGAGTCATGGCCAGCAGTGCATCACACTGGGTAATTTTAGGATAGTCGATCGGGCCGTCGGAGATGATAACTTCCGACTTGGAAGCGCCGCCACGGGCTTCAGGACCGTAGCTCTGCGACTGAACGGCCTGTTTCCCTTCGTAGATCGAAGCGGCCTTGGCCATAATGATCCCGGCGGTGATCAGACCCTGTCCACCCGCACCGGAAAACCTGAGTTCATATCTTGACATGAATATATCGCTCCTTTTCCTGTAATTGTTACTTGGAAGCCTTGGCACGCTCGATAACCTTGGCGTACTCTTCGGTGTACTCGGGTTTCACTTCTTTGTATAGGACACCTGTGAGAACCTTGCCCTGCAACTGCTCGGCGGTCATCTTTTCGGCAGCCTTGACCGGAACGGCAACTTCTTTAAGGCGGTTCATCATTTCGATGACCGATTTGAATTTGTTACGACGTCCATAGGTGGTCGGGCAGTCGTCAAGAATTTCAACAACCGAGAAACCCTTGTGCTGAATCGCTTCAACGATCAGCTTGTCGATCTGGTTGGCATGGAAAGCGGTTCCGCGGGCAACAAAAGTGGCGCCGGCGCCGATTGCCAGCTTGGCAATATCGAAACCGGGGTCCGGGTTGCCATAAGGTGTCGTGGAAGCTTTATGGCCGGTCGGAGTACAGGGAGAGAACTGGCCGCCGGTCATTCCATAGATGTAGTTGTTCATGATGATGTAAGTCATGTCGATGTTGCGACGGCAGGCATGGATGAAGTGGTTGCCGCCGATGGCGGTGCCGTCGCCGTCGCCGCCGCACAGAATCACGTTCATTTCCGGCTTGGCCATCTTGACACCTGTTGCAAAAGCAGCAGCACGACCATGTGCCGTGTGCAGGGTACAGCAGTCAATGTAACCAGGCAGACGTGAGGCGCAACCAATACCGGAAACAATTGCGGTATTTTTCATGTCAAGTTTAAGGGTGTCCATAGCGCGAATCAGACCCTTCATGACAATGCCGTGACCGCAACCGGGACACCAGATGTGAGGAAGTTTGCCGGGACGGAGATATTTATCGTAATCAAAAGCCATGGTTATTTAACCTCCTTGATCTTCTCAACAATCTGGTCGGGAT
>JACMKN010000183.1 GCA_014380135.1 Deltaproteobacteria bacterium | reverse complement strand
GTAATAACCCGATGAAAGGGCGTGGGTACCCAGCATGATGCGGCGCTTGACCTCGGCTCCAAAACCTTCGCTGCGGCTTTTGGTGTACATCTCAAGCAGACCGGCAGCCTCTTTGGTGCGATGGCCGAAACGGACTCCGTCATAGCGGGCCAGATTGGAGCTGGCCTCGGCGGTGGCAATCAGATAGTAGGTCGCCACGGCATAGTCGGTGTGGGGCAGCGAAATGTCGACAAACTCGGCGCCCAGTCGCCGGTAGGTCTCGATGGCGGCCTGCATGGCCTGCTGGACATCCGCGTCGAGACCGTCAATGAAATACTCTTTCGGCAGGCCGATCTTCAGCCCCTTGACTCCTCCCGCCAGGGCCTGGACATAATCCGGCACAGCCGTAGCGACACTGGTGGAATCCTTGGGATCATAACCGGCCAGCGCGCCCAGCATGATGGCGCAGTCGGTCACATCGCGGGTCAGCGGCCCGACCTGATCCAGAGATGATGCGTAGGCAATTACGCCGTAACGGGAGACACGACCGTAGGTCGGCTTCAGGCCGACACAGCCGCAATGGGAAGCCGGCTGACGGATTGAACCGCCGGTATCGGTGCCCAGGGTGGCCGTTGCCTGGCGGGCAGCGATGGCCGCCGCCGACCCGCCTGACGAACCGCCCGGTATGCGGGTCGTGTCCCAGGGATTGCGGCAGACTCCAAAGGCGCTGGACTCGTTGGATGACCCCATCGCAAATTCATCCTGATTGAGCTTGCCCAGCAGCACGGCGCCGCGATCGCGCAGCTTTTCCCACGCGGTGGCGCTGTAAGGAGGGATGAAGTTGTCGAGGATTCGTGAGCCGCAGGTGGTGCGGATCCCTTCCGTCAAAAAAATATCCTTGAGCGCCAGCGGTATGCCGGTCAGCAGATCCATGTCGCCCGAGGCGATGCGCCGGTCGGCAGCTTCGGCTCCGGCCAGGGCCTGCTGCGGAGTGACTGTAATAAATGAGCCGATCTGCGGCTCGACCGCTTCGATGCGCGCCAGCATGGCTTTGGCAGCCTCAACCGAAGAAATCCGTTTTGTCCTTAATGATTCGTGCAGCTGATGTATCGTCATGTCAAAAATGTTCATGAATAATCCCTGTTTTATTCAATTACTTGTGGAACGTAGAAAAAAGAACCGGACCGTTGCGGGGCGTTGCAGAGCGCCTTGGCCACTCCGATCGGCTCGCTTGCGATGTCTTCCCGGAAGGCATTCTCCATCGGCACTGCATGCGATGTCGGTGTAATACCACAGGTATCCAGCTCCTTGAGCTTTTCCACATAGCCGAGAATGGCGTTCATCTGGTCCGCAAAGATTATTTTTTCATCCGCACCAAGCTCAAGCCGTGCCAAACACGCCACATATTCGACTTCTGCTACCGTTATACTCATGGAATCTACCCCGCAAATACGATAATTAACCGCGCGTTTATAGCATCAAATCCACTGCATTACAACCAATGTTCACTCTGCCTGGATCGCTGTAATTACCGTGGTAAATTTTTTACTTGACACACCAACACGCATTCAGTAAGTTACACCTCTTCAAAAAAATCATGGCCTGACCTGTCAGGTTGTACTCGGTGTGAGGATCTTTTATGAAAACAGAAGTAGCAAAAGCTGAAAATGTAAATCGCGATTGGTACGTTGTGGACGCTCAGGATGCTGTTCTGGGACGCCTTTCTACTCAGATAGCCTCCGTCCTGCGTGGCAAAAACAAGGCTATCTTCACCCCCAGCGTTGATACCGGTGACTTTGTCATTGTTGTTAATGCTGAAAAGATTGCTTTGACCGGCCGCAAACTGGCCAACAAGATTTATTACAGCCACTCGGGTTACGTTGGCGGGCTGAAAGAAATTACAGCCGGCGAACTGCTTGTAAAAAAGCCTGAAGAGCTGATCAAAAAAGCTGTCAAAGGGATGCTCCCCAAGAACAAGCTCGCCCGGGCCATGCTCAGCAAGCTCAAAATCTATGCGGGACCAAATCATCCTCACGAAGCACAGCAGCCCAAGAACCTGGCACTTTAATACTCCAAGGAGAAAACGATATGGCCGCAGTCAGCTATTATGGAACAGGCAAGCGCAAGAGCTCGATCGCTCGTGTATGGCTCAAGCCTGGCGTTGGTACATTCACCGTCAACAACAAAACCCTCGACGAATATTTTGGTCGCGAGACATCCAAGATGGTCGTACGTCAGCCGTTTGAACTGGTTGAGAAAGTCGGCATCTTTGATGTGTACGTAACCGTTTCGGGCGGCGGCGACACCGGTCAGGCCGGCGCCATCAAGCATGGCATCACCAAGGCCCTGCTGCTGCATGAGCCGGAACTGCGCGGAGTGCTTAAGAAAGCCGGTTTCATCACTCGCGACTCACGCGTAAAAGAGCGCAAGAAATACGGCAGGAAGGCCGCCCGTGCTCGCTTCCAGTTCTCCAAGCGTTAAACGCTGGATTACACACTGGTATTGTTTCAAGGGGAAATCCGCAAGGGTTTCCCCTTTTTTTTGCCAAATTTGAAAATGGCGCAAGTCGCAACCTAAACATTCTCCGGCTGCGGCTTGCGCCATTTTTCTATCACTGCAGGCGGTCTACTCGATCCAGCCGCCCCCCAGTACCTGGTCACCGTCATACAGCACGGCGGCCTGGCCCGGAGTGACCGACGTCTGTGGATGTTCGAACTGCACCTCAAAACGATCCTCCGCCAGCATGACGACCCGGCAGGGCGCCGGCGTGTGCCGGTAACGGATACGGCAGGCGGCCGTGAACTCCGCTCTGTTGGGTTGCTGCAGCCAGCTGGCCCCGGCGGCGGTCAGGCGTGAGCGCTTCAGCTCGGATGCCTCGGCAACCACGACCCGCTTGTGCCGGATATCGATTTCCACAACATGCAGCGGCTGTTTCCAGGCGATGCCCAGACCCTTGCGCTGACCTATAGTATAGCGGTGAATACCGGCGTGCTGACCGATCACGGTGCCATCGGTGGTGACGATCTCGCCGGCTGACCGGCTCAAGCCGTTGCGTTCAAGAAAACCGGCATAATCGTTATCAGGAATGAAACAGATCTCCTGGCTCTCATGCTTCTGTGCCACCGTCAGCCCGAAAGAAGCGGCCAGCTCCCGCACGCGCCGTTTTTCAAGCATTCCGACCGGAAACAGGATCCTTGGCAGCTGCTCCCGCGTCAGGGTAAAGAGAAAGTAGGACTGATCCTTGGCCGGGTCCAGGCCGGTTCTGAGTTGATAGCCCCCCAGTTGATCCCGGGTGATGCGCACGTAATGCCCGGTTGCCAGCAGATCGGCTCCCATGGCGTGCGCCCTGGCCAGCAACAGGTCGAACTTGATCAGGTCGTTGCAGCGGATGCAAGGATTGGGGGTGCGTCCGGCAGCATACTCGGCAATGAAGTTGTCGATGACCAGCTGCTTGAACTCGGCCCGCAGATCGATTACCTCAAAGGGGATGCCCAGTTTTTTGGCTACCCGCCCGGCATCCAGTACATCGTCCAGCGAACAGCAGGTCTTGGTTCTGCAGGCGGCATCCTTCGCGATGGGATCGTAGAGCTGCAGGGACACGCCCAGCACGTCATAGCCCTGCTCCTTCAGCAGGGCGGCGCTGACCGAGGAGTCCACCCCGCCGCTCATGGCGATCACAACCCGTTTATTGTTTTGTGTGTATGTCATATGAATTTACCAGCCATTGTCAAATGTGAATGCACCAGCTTCAGATCTGGTAATCCTCGACGAATACCCGCACCTGGCGGGGCCTGAAGTAGACCTGCTCGCCCTGCTGCAGCCCCAGGTTCTGGAACACATCCCTGGTCAACTCCGCTTCGATGAATTCGCCATTGCCGTCGATGGCCAGGGTAACCCGGACGGCCGGCCCCAGCTTCTGGATATGCCGGACCTCGGCCTTGAGTGCCGTTGAATCCTGCGGACTGCGCTCGATCTCCACATCGTGGGAGCGGACGTATGACACGGCATTTTCATCCGCCTCAGCCTGACCGCCGCCAGTCTGGTGCATCCGGCCATGGAACAGGTTGACGTTGCCCAGGAAATTGAGCACGAACGGGTTGGCAGGGTGTTCATAGACCTGGTCGGGCGTCCCGGCCTGTTCGATCTTGCCCTTGTTCATGACCACGATCCGGTCGGCCACTTCCAGCGCTTCTTCCTGGTCATGGGTGACAAAGACGCTGGTGACGTGGATCTCGTCGTGCAGTCTGCGCAGCCAACGGCGCAGCTCGGCCCGCACTTGGGCATCCAGGGCTCCGAAGGGTTCGTCCAGCAGCAGCACCTGCGGTTCCACCGCCAGGGCGCGGGCCAGGGCGATGCGCTGGCGCTGGCCGCCGGAGAGCTGGGTGGGATAGCGCTTGGCCATCCCCTCCAGCTGCACCAACTGCAGCAGCTTCATGACCTTGTCGGTGATTTCGGCCTTGGAAGGGCGCGTGACACGGGGTCTGACCCGCAGACCGAAGGCGATGTTCTCGAAGACGGTCAGGTGCCGAAACAGGGCGTAGTGCTGGAAGACGAAACCGACCTGCCGCTCCCGCACATGGGAGTCGGTGGTATCCTGCCCGTTGAAAAGGATCCGTCCGGCATCGGCCGATTCCAGGCCGGCGATGATCCGCAGCAGGGTGGTCTTGCCCGACCCGGAGGGTCCCAGCAACGCCACCAGTTCACCGGAGGGGATCTTCAGGCTGACATCCTTGAGGGCGGCAAAGCTGCCGAACTGCTTGCTGATGCTTTCGATTTCAATACTCATCTTGTCACCTGGTTGAATTTAATTATTCTCAAGCTGCTGCCGCACTTTCCACTCGGCGATGGTCTTGATCGCCAGCGTGATCAGCGCCAGGAAAGCCAGCAGCGAGGCCACCGCAAAGGCGGCGGTATAGTTGTATTCATTATAGAGGATTTCCACATGCAGCGGGACGGTGTTGGTCATGCCCCTGATATGGCCGGAGACGACTGATACGGCGCCGAACTCGCCCATGGCGCGGGCATTACACAGGATCACGCCGTAGATGATGCCCCACTTGATGTTGGGCAGGGTCACGCGGAAGAAGGTCTGCAGGCCGGTTGCTCCCAGCACCAGGGCAGCCTCCTCCTCTTCCTTGCCCTGGGCCTCCATCAGCGGGATCAGCTCGCGGGCCACGAAGGGGAAGGTGACAAAGATGGTGGCCAGGATGATGCCCGGCACCGCGAAGACGATCCTGATGTCGTGCTCCTGCAGCCAGGGTCCCAGCCAGCCCTGCAGCCCGAAGATCAGTACATAGATCAGACCGGAGACGACCGGCGAGACCGAGAAGGGGAGGTCGATCAGCGTGATCAGCAGGTTTTTGCCGGGAAAACTGAACTTGGCGATGGCCCAGGCCGCGGTCACGCCGAAGAACAGGTTGAGCGGCACTGTCACTGCGGCGGTGATCAGTGTCAGCTTGATGGATGACAAGGTGTCCGGTTCCTTGAGGGCCTCCAGGTAAACTATCAGGCCTTTCTCGAAGGCCTGGCTGAAGACGGCCGCCAGCGGCAGCAGCAGGAACAGCGCCAGAAAGACCAGCGCAATGGCGGTAAGCCCCCAGCGCACAAGCGCCGGTTCAGTCTGGGCGCGTTCGGTCGTGCTTTTGTGTGTGCGAGTTTTTATCGGTGCGGACATGGAAACCTCAAAAATCTAATCTTTTTTTCCAGTTGATTTTCCGTTATTCCGCGAATCTTCTGCTCCATTTCTGCAGAAGGTTGATTACCAGCAGCAGCAGAAATGATGTCAGCAGCATGACGCAGGCGATGGCCGTGGCCCCTTGATAGTCGAACTGCTCCAGCTTGGTGATGATCAAGAGCGGGGTGATCTCCGAGACCATCGGCATGTTGCCGGCGATGAAGATAATCGATCCGTATTCGCCGACGGCCCGGGCGAATGACAGGGCGAAACCGGTCAGGATGGAGGGCAGCAGCATCGGAAAGATCACCCGCTGCAGGGTCTGCCGGCGGTTGGCCCCCAAGCAGACGGCCGCTTCCTCCAGTTCGGTGTCAATCTCTTCAATCACCGGTTGAACGGTGCGCACCACGAAGGGCAGACCGATGAAGGTCATGGCCAGCACGATGCCGAGCGGAGTGAAGGCCACCTTGATGCCGTGCGGCTCCAGAAAGCGCCCCACCCAGCCGTTGGGGGAGTAGATGGTGGCCAGGGTGATGCCGGCCACGGCGGTCGGCAGGGCAAAGGGGAGATCCACCAGCGCATCCACGATCCGCCGCCCTGGGAAACGGTAACGGACCAGCACCCAGGC
>JACMKN010000182.1 GCA_014380135.1 Deltaproteobacteria bacterium | reverse complement strand
TTGCCAACAGCAGGCCGACGGAGGCCAGACCCGGATGATAGACTTCGGCCACCAGCGGCGCCGAGGCGACCCCGCCGATGTTGGCCTGGCTTGCGGCCGCAACCAGAAACATGGGGGCCTTCATGAGGCGGGCTCCAATCAGCAGGACAACGGCATGCACCGCAACGATCACCAGTCCGGCGGCAATCAGCACCAGGGCGGACCCGATGCTGGCGACCGATGCCTTGGCGCCGATGGCCGTCAATACGAAATACAGCAGATCGTAGCCGGTCCGTGAGGCCCCGGAACGCTCCAGGTTGCGGACCGGAGAAAACGACAGCAGAATGCCGATAATAGACACAATCATGATTGTCCAGGTGTAGCTGGTGACCACATCCCGGATCTGCGGCAGCTGCCGGGCGATCAGGTGGGCTGCTGCGCTCCCCGCGAACGCAACAGCAAGGGAGATGACGATACCGGCCACTGTCCGGCGGCTGACGTACGTTGCAAGATGTTTCACGACGTGCTCGCCAAGGTGGTCCAGTATGGCGCGATCAGAACGATTCCAGCGGTCGAAAGCAGGCTGAAGCCCGACCATGGCGATCATGAAGCCCATCCAGAGGTACGGCACGACCGTATCGACAATCACCATCGGCGCAAAGACCTCATCAGGAACCGACAGGGCCTCCTTGACCGCGATCATGTTCGCGCTGCCGCCGGTCCAGGAGGCGGAAAGGGCGCCAAAGCCGGACCAGAATTCAGATCCGATCAGCGGCTTGAACAGGGCAAACGAGATGACAGTACCGGCGATGATACCGGCAGCACCGATGAAGAACATGGCCAGCGCAGTCGGTCCCAGCCGCAGGATCGCCTTCATATCCACCGGCAGCAGCAACAGTATCAGGCTCGCCGGCAGCAGCCAGGTGGTGATCATGCCGTACACCGGGCTTTTTGAGGTGATCAACCCGAATGTTGCGGCCAGCATCGGCAGGAAATAGATCCAGAACACTGCCGGAAGCAGGTCAAAGTATCTTTTCGTCCGGTCATGGCGAGACAGACCCAGGACCAGGGCCTCAATGGATATCAGTACAACGACGATCAGAACGGGATTGGTGATCATGCGAAGTGCGGCTCCACTCCGATGCCATGGCCGGCACTGTGCAGGTCGAATCTGCCACTGTCGTCAAGACAGGGGGAGTGTGACAGTTCTCCCTTGATGAAAAACGTGGTGTCAAGGTCGATGAAGTCGAAACAGCCCAGCCCGGCGGCAAAGTGGGCCGACGCGGTAATCGACAGGGCGCTTTCCAGCATTGCTCCCAGCATCAGCCGTATCCCCTGTGAACCGGCCAGCCGGGCGATATCCGCCCCCTCCAGGATGCCGCTTTTCATAAACTTGATGTTTATGGCGCTGACAGCGCCCATGTCAATGGCCCGCCGGGCATTTTCCAGAGAGCCGACACTCTCGTCGGCACATACCAGCGTGCCGCTCCCGGCCAGCGCCGCCGTGATCGCCGCCAATCCATCCCAGTCATTTTTCGGAACAGGTTGTTCGAGTAATACCGGGCTTACACCGTGCTTATCGAGTCGATTCAGGAACACCAACATACGTTCGGCGCTGAATCCCATGTTCGCATCCAGGATCAGCTCGCTGTCAGGCGCAATCTCCCGCACCGCCAGGATGCGGCTTAAGTCCAGCTCCTCGTCCTTGCCGATCTTGATCTTGAATGCCTTGAATCCCCGCTGCGCGAATTGCCGCGTGGCTGCCCGGGCTTCCTCAAGGGAGCCGATCACGATGGTGATGTCGGTGTTAAACGACAGCAGCGGCTCTTTTGCAGCAGCCGAAGCAAAGAGCTGGTAAAAAGGAATACCCTGCAGGCGGGAGGAAATATCCAGCAGGGCCATTTCAAGGGCTGCCAGGCCGGAATGGTTGCCGGCAAAGGCCGGAGCGAATTCCCGGCAGACCTCCTCGGGAGCGTCAATCCTGCGCCCTCGCAGTGCAGCGGCCGCGGCCTGCAGGTTGACCAGCGTTGCAGCCACGGTTTCGCCGGTGATGTGGGTCGCAACGGCCGCCTCACCGTAACCGCATATGCCGTCACTGGTCCGGAGCCGGAGGAAGATGTTCTCCAGTTCGTCGTGCTGCCCGGTGGCAATCCGGAACGGAGTTAGCAGTGGCGCACGGATTATAGAAGCCACCGCATCATCTATTACAAAAGATACTTTTCCCATAGAATGTCCCTCCACTGATTGAAACTACCTTTCAGGGTCGTATCAATCCTTATTAGTTGGCGTTTTACCTTAAACTCCCATAAGTCGTTCTTCTTGCCAATATAATATTAGCATGCTATTGTACAATATCTTGTCATTATGGGGGTTGATATGCAGGCCATCACATACAGCGAAGCACGCCATGATCTTAAAAATGTTATGGACGATGCTTGCAGCAATCATGAACCGATCCTGATCACGCGTCGAAAGGGTGAGAGCGTGGTTCTGGTAAGTCTGGAAGACTATGAGTCCATTATAGAGAGCGAATATTTGCTTTCCAGTCCTGCTAATGCTTCACGACTTCTGCAATCGCTTAAAGAAGCACGGTCTGGCAAGCGAACCCCCATGGATGCTCTTGGGTCATGAACGTCACTTTCACACCGACTGCTCTCGACGACCTGCGTTATTGGCTAAAGACTGATAAACGCCAGGCAGAACGGGTCTTAGCGCTTCTTGAAGAAATTCGGCGAACACCTTTTGAGGGCACAGGAAAACCGGAACCCCTCCGTTTTCAGCTTGCCGGTTGCTGGTCGCGCCGTATTGACCGAGAACATCGGCTTGTCTACCAAGTGGAAGAAGCAGAGATCGTAGTTATCGCCTGTCGCTATCATTACTGAGAAGGAATTGGAAGAGTATTTTTCTGCACCATGGTCGGACGAAAGATCATACTTCTCCACAGTTTCATAAAAAAGACGGATAAGACACCAAAACGGGAACTCGATATAGCGCTCACTCGGCAAAAGGAGGTAATTAGTAATGAGCTATAAACCTGTTTCGTACGACCCAAAGAAAAAATTGGAGAAAGACCTTCAAGATCCCAATTTCAAAAAAGCCTGGGAAGCCTTAGGCGACGAATTTGCCGCACTGGATGCCCTGCTTATGGCGCGTCGTCAGGCAGGAATGACCCAGGAGCAAGTAGCGGCTAAAATGGGTGTTTCTCAACCCTCATTGGCGAGAGTAGAAGCGTCACTAGGGTCGCACCGCCATTCTCCCTCTCTTGAGATGCTTCGCAAGTACGCTGCCGCTGTCAACTGCAAGCTGGAGATTAAGCTGATACCTCAACATTCGTGAATCATCTGAGCATTTGGGGTTGAGATGGGTTATTGGTCATTTCTTGCGCCCTTGTTGGGGGATTTTTCAGGGTAACCCCTTGAAGGACGTAGTTGATATTGTCAGCTATAAATGCAAGTTAACCAACTTAACTACGTCCCGCTAACCCCCGGTTGTTGATAGCTTCAAAGAAGGCGCTCTTTTGGATTCCCTTTGGAGGAGCGACGCACTCTTTGGCAAAGTCATTCTTGTCGAGAGCTTCAAGCAGCTCCCGGCCTGGTTCATACTCTTCCAGGTGAAAGAATATCAGCGCTTTCAGTTGGTCATCAAAATTCATTTGCAATGGGCGGTATCCTCTGGCTTCAAGGGGTTTATCAAATTTCAACATTTTGCGTAAGGGTGTGAGCATCTTCTGAAATGCCCATGATTTTTGTCGTTGTTTTAGTCGCTTGAAAGTTCGCACGTAGTAACCTCTGTTATATTAGATAGTTACGAGTGCGGCTTAAAATTATTTTACTAAAAGTCAAGTAAAAAATGCAGCATCACTATGATTTTACACATATTTTTTCTCAAAGAACCATGCAAACACCGAACCGGACAACGCTGATCTTCACTACGCCCTTGATCTCTGGTTTGAGAAAGTCTACAGCAAGAGTTGCACCGGCTATGCTCGACTCATCAGATATGCTGATGACTTCATTACATGCTTTCAAAATAAAGTGGATGCGGACAGATTCCGTGCCGAAT
>JACMKN010000181.1 GCA_014380135.1 Deltaproteobacteria bacterium | reverse complement strand
TGATGAACACCGCCATTGCCGGCGCCCGGGATCCGATTGCAATGGCCGAAGCGATGAAGCTGGCTGTGATCGCCGGTCGCCTTTCCTACAAGGCCGGCCGGATTCCGCGCAAGCTGTACGCCAACGCCTCCAGCCCGCTGGACGGCATGTTTTTATGACCGATTAATGATTGATTTCAAGCTTTATCTGATAACTGACCGGACCCAGACGGCAGGGAGGGAACTCCCTGCCGTTATTGCAGAGGCCTTGACCGGTGGCGTGCGCTCGGTGCAGCTGCGCGAGAAGGATCTTTCTGCGCGGCAACAACTGGAACTGGCTGTGCAGTTGCGGGCGCTCACTCGCGAACATAATGCCCGCCTGCTGATCAACGAGCGCATCGACATCGCCATGGCGGTCGGCGCGGACGGTGTCCAGGTCGGTGCCGGCAGCCTGCCGGTGACCGAAGTCCGCAGATTGCTGGGACCGGAGCTGCTGATCGGTTATTCTGCCCATACCCTGGGCGAAGCGTTACGGGCGGAGCGCGATGGAGCCGATTTTGTGACGTTCGGTCCGGTCTACGCGACTCCTTCCAAGCTGAAATATGGTGAACCGGTCGGAGTAGCGCAACTGGCCGAGGTCGTCCGTTCCCTTAATATTCCGGTCCTGGCATTGGGTGGTATCAAAGAAGCATCCATCCCCGAAGTCATGGCGACCGGCTGTCATGGCGTTGCGCTGATATCGGCGATCATCTCCGACCCTGACCCGAAAACCGCCACCGGATTCCTGCTTGAAAAGATCGAGAAGCATGTCACACAACGTTGATCCATATTTACACCCCCAGCTCCGCATCAATTCCTACGGTCACTACCTGCGGCGCCGTTTCGGCTGCCGGGTCAGCAAGGTCAATGTGGATGCCGGTTTCACCTGTCCCAACCGGGACGGCAGCAAGGGGAGCGGCGGCTGCATCTATTGCAACAATGTCTCCTTCTCCCCCAAGGACACCCAGGCACTGATACCGCTTGAAGAGCAGATGGAGCATGGCATGGCTTACCACCGCATCCGGCTCGGCTCACAGAAATTCATCGTCTACTTCCAGAAGTACACCAACACCTACGCTTCGGTTGACCTGCTGGCGGACCTGTATGGACGGGCGCTCGCGCACCCGGACGTTATCGGCATTTCGGTCGGAACCCGTCCCGACTCGCTGACTGACGAAGCTTTGGAGCTGCTGACCGCCATTGCCAGGGATAAGTATGTTTGCCTGGAACTGGGGTTGCAGTCAATGGATGACGGCATTCTGACGCGCATCAACCGCGGGCATACCCTGAAGGATTTTGTTGATACGGTACAGCGCGCAACCGGTCGGAATTTTGACATCTGTGTCCATCTGATCCATGGCTTTCCAGGTGAGAGCGCCGCAGAGTTTTTGAAAAGTGCCGAACTGGTTGCCTCCCTGCCGATTGATTCGGTCAAGCTGCACCAGTTGCACGCAGTGGAGGGAACCGAACTGGCCGAGATGTACCGACGCGGCGAGTTTGTGCCGTTGACACTTACGGAGTATGTGACCGTTGCGGCCGATTTTCTGGAGCGTCTGCCGGCGCAGGTCACGGTTCAGCGCCTGTACGGCTCGGCGCCGCTGACGATCCGGGTGGCGCCCCAGTGGGGGTTGAAGAACAACCAGATGTGGTTTGCAGTTGTCAACGAGTTGCAAAGACGCGGGACCTGGCAGGGGTGTCGGGCCGCTTGGAAACCTGGTGGAGACAGAATAGCTGTCATCTAAAATCCGAACTGATCATATTCCATTTCAAGGAGAACAGAGATAATGTCCGAACTAAGAGTCCGTTTTGCCCCCAGTCCGACCGGCTACCTGCATGTGGGGGGTGCCCGTACCGCGCTATTCAACTGGCTCCTGGCCAGAAAGCAGGGCGGCACCTTCATCCTGCGCATCGAGGACACCGACGTGGAGCGCTCCACCCAGGAGTCGGTGGATGCGATTCTGCAGGGAATGCGGTGGCTTGGGCTGGATTGGGATGAAGGACCCTTCTACCAGTCGGACAGCTTCGAACTCTACAAGGAGTATGTCCAGAAACTGCTGAATGATGGCAAAGCCTACCGTTGCTACTGCACGTCCGGGGAGCTTGATAAAAAGCGGGAACTGGCCATGCAGGAAGGACGAAAGCCCAAGTACGACGGTACCTGCCGTGAGCGGCTTGACCAGTCCGATGCGCCCTATGTGGTACGGTTCCGTGCCCCGCAGGGGGGCGAGGTAGCTTTTGATGATCTGATCAAGGGGCGCATCGCCTTCCCGGCCGAAGAACTGGACGACCTTATCATACAGCGCACGGATGGCACGCCGACCTACAATTTCTGCGTCGTGATCGATGACGCCAGCATGCGCATCACCACCGTCATCCGCGGCGACGATCATGTCAACAACACTCCGCGCCAGATCCAGCTCTACCAGGCGCTCGGCTTTCCGGTACCGCAGTTCGCCCACGTCCCGATGATCCTGGGCTCCGACAAGGCCCGCCTGTCCAAACGCCATGGTGCCACCAGCGTGATTGCCTACCGCGACATGGGCTTTCTGCCCGAAGCGCTGATGAACTACCTGGTGCGTCTGGGATGGAGCCATGGCGACGACGAAATCTTCTCGCGCGACGAGATGGTTCAGAAATTTGACATCAACAATGTGGGACGTTCGGCCTCGGTTTTCAACACCGAAAAATTGCTCTGGCTGAATGCCCATTACATAAAAACCGGCGATACCGAGCGACTGGCGGACCTGCTGCTGCCGCATCTTTCCAAACGGGAAGTGACAACTCTGGGCGGCCCGGATCTGATCCTGGTGGTCAAAACCCTGCAGGAGCGTGCCCAGACCCTGGAGGAAATGGCTGACAGGGCCGTATTTTATTACAACGCCCCGCAAATCTACGATGAGGCCGCTCTGGCCAAATTCGAGAAAGAACATCTGCTGGCGGTCTTCGAAACCGTCGCAGAACAGCTGTCGGCCACGACCGCGGCCGATGCCGCCGGTTTTGATGCGCTCTTCAAGGAAATCTGCATCGAAAAGGGATGGAAGATGCCGCAGGTGGGGCAGCCGGTCCGCATCGCTCTTTCGGGAGGCACCCAGGCACCCGGAATTGGTGAAATTGTGGCCACTCTTGGTGTAACAGAGACTGTCAGTCGTATTCGGATGGCGGGAGTTTTTGTGGCAGGAAAATAAGAGGTCAATGATCTGATTTTGTTCACTACAAGGGGGCGCCGGTAAACATACTGACGTCCTCTTGTTCTGTGGAAACAGGATGTAAAGCGGGTGGTGCTGTTACTCGACAAAAAGCACACCGTTTTTACCATGCCTCTTGGCCTCGTACATGGCCTCATCGACCCGCTTTACAAAAGTAGTCTGGTCTTCCCCGGCATGGTAACTGCCGCCGCCGATGCTGATGGTTGTGCTTACCGAGAGACCGGGTGTCGGCGAAAAAACGGTTTTTTCAAATGCCCTCCGAATTCTTTCCGCCACGATCCTGGCCTCTTTCGGCTCGGTTTCAGGAAAGATTACCGTGAACTCTTCTCCGCCATAGCGGTAGGCGGAGTCTACCCCCCTGATTTCATCCCTGATAACATCAGCCAGTCCCGCCAGCACCCGGTCACCGTCGATATGGCCGTATGTGTCATTGAATCTCTTGAAATTGTCAACATCCAGCAGGATCAGCGACAGGGAAGAGGCATAACGGTTGCAGCGCTCTATCTCCTCCCTGAGGCGACCGAAAAAGTGGCGGGAATTGTAAAGACCGGTCAGGCCGTCGGTGATGCTGAGATCACGATAGAGCCGCTCACTCTCTTTTAGCGCCAGTTCGGCTTTTCTTCGCTCGGAGATATCCTGCAGTGTTTCAATGGCACCGCTGATCCGCCCACAGGAGTCCCGCAACGGCGCAGCGGTGAAATAAAGCCATTTTCCGGCTTTACCGAAATGAGGAAAGAAATCCTCGGCCTCGAAAGCTCCCTCAATAATCTTTGATCGCTGATATTTGGCGCCATAATGTCTCTCAATCATATCCTCGATAACCATCTCAACAATCAGGTCCGCCATGACCGGTCGTTCCGAGGCATAAAATGCGCGCCATTGCTGGCGGGTCCCGACCACCTCGTCCGCCGTCAGACCGGTTATGTTCGCACAGGCCTGATTCCAGTGCGTCACGATATGATTGTTATCGATAACGAAGGTCGGTATGGTTATGCCCTCGACGATGTGCAGCAGCCGGTCCTGGTTTTCGCGCAAATGCACTGTCGTGTCTTCGCCCGTCTGCCTTTCCCGATGGTTTGCGACCACCTTGCTTAGTACGAATGGAAGTATTTCCAGGTAGGCATTGTAGGGATCCTTGAGGATGTAGTCATTTACACCGTTTCTGAGCGCTTCGACGGCAACTTTCTCAAAGCCGCTGGCTGTCAGGATGACCAGCGGCAGCGCAACAGTGGCTGCCAGCAGTTCCTTGCAGAGGTCAAGGCCGCATGAATGAGTGAGGTGGTGGTCAATCACGATCACATCAAATGCAATTGGATCGCGCTCAACCATTGAGGCGGCCTCGGCTGCAAGGAGACATTCGGTGATTGCGTATTCGGCCGGATAGGTTTTGAAAGCCAGATGGAAGGCGGCGCGATCCTGCTCATGATCTTCGACCAGCAGTATCTTCAGATTCTGTGGATGTTCGGGTTGTCTCATGGAGCACCTCGTGATACCGTAATAGTGGGAATCGTGCCACTCCTTATGAAAAGGATCGAAGTTTACTGGGTTTCTTTTTAAAAATCCATTGTTTTGTTGCAATTACAGGGTGTTAAGTTCTGATGGAATCCGTATTCAAACTGACAACTTCATACACTCCGCGCGGCGACCAGCCCCTGGCCATAGAAGAACTGGTGGAAGGGATCCAGCGCGGCGACCAACACCAGACACTGCTGGGCGTGACCGGCAGCGGCAAGACCTTTACCGTGGCCAATGTCATAGCCCGCACCGGCCGGCCGGCTCTGGTACTGGCTCCCAACAAGACCCTGGCGGCCCAGCTCTACGGCGAATTCAAGGATCTTTTTCCGGATAATGCCGTGGAGTATTTCGTTTCCTACTACGACTACTACCAGCCGGAAGCCTATCTCCCAACCACCGACACTTTCATCGAGAAGGACTCGGCCATCAACGACGAGATCGACAAGATGCGCCATTCTGCCACCCGCAGCCTGTTGACCCGCCGGGATGTAATCATTGTGGCCTCGGTCTCCTGTATCTACGGCATCGGCTCGCCGGAGGCCTATGCCAGCCTGCACATCTTCTTCCAGCAGGGAGAAGAATACGGCCGTGACACGCTGCTGCGCAAACTGGTCGAGATACAGTATGAGCGCAACGACATGGATTTCCACCGCGGCACTTTCCGCGTGCGGGGCGATGTGGTCGAAGTCTTTCCTGCCTACGACAGCGACAAGGCTCTGCGGATCGAGTTCTTCGGTGACGAGATAGAGGCGATCAGCGAGATCGATCCGTTGCGGGGCGTGGTGCTGCAGAGGCTTTCAAAATGCGCGATCTATCCTGCGTCACACTATGTCTCCAGTCGTGAAACCATGGAAAGGGCCATAGAACAGATCCGGGTTGACCTGGGCGAGCGCATCCGTCATTTCCGTGCCGAGAACATGCTGCTGGAAGCCCAGCGCATCGAGCAGCGCACGTTCTTTGATATAGAGATGATGGAGGAGATGGGCTTCTGCCAGGGGATCGAAAACTACTCGCGTTACTTTGACGGCCGTCATCCGGGTGAGCCGCCTTACACGCTGATCGATTATTTTCCGGATGACTTCGTGCTGTTTGTGGATGAATCGCACGTCAGCATTCCCCAGGTGGGAGGGATGTATCGCGGCGACCGCTCCCGCAAGGATACGCTGGTTAACTATGGTTTTCGCCTGCCGGCAGCGCTTGACAACCGGCCGCTCAACTTCCGGGAGTTTGAGGCGCGCATCAGGCAGGCGGTTTACGTTTCGGCCACGCCGGCCGACTATGAGATGGAAAAATGCGGCGGCGTGTTTGTAGAGCAGGTCATTCGGCCGACCGGACTGGTGGATCCGGTGATAGAAGTCAGGCCGGCCACGGCTCCCCCCACCCAACCTCTCCCTCCTGGGGGGAGGCAAAAGGCTCTCTCCCCAGGAGGGGGAGAGTTGGAGAGGGGCAAAGGAGTCGGCCAAGTAGACGACCTCTTGCACGAGGTGCGCGAAACCGTTGCCCGGGGCGAGCGGGTGCTGGTGACGACGCTGACCAAGCGCATGGCAGAAGAGCTGACCAATTATTACCGCGAACTGGGAGTGCGTGTCAGATACCTGCACTCGGACATCGTCACGATTGAACGGATGGAGATTCTGCGCGACCTGCGGCTGGGTGAGTTTGACGTGCTGGTGGGGATCAACCTGCTGCGCGAGGGCCTGGATCTGCCGGAGGTTTCGCTGGTTGCAATTCTGGATGCCGATAAAGAGGGCTTTCTGCGCTCGACCCGCTCCCTGATCCAGACCTGCGGCCGTGCCGCACGTAACATTCATGGCCGGGTGCTGATGTACGGCGACCACGTGACCCGCTCCATGCAGACCTGTATCGATGAGACTGAGCGTCGGCGAGTCAAGCAACTGGCATACAATCAGGAACACGGTATCACCCCGGAGACGGTCAAGAAGGAAATGCGCACGATTCTCGGTTCGATTGAGGAAAAGGATTACTATACGCCCGGCGGAGTGGCTGAAGCGTCTGAGGAGTATGCTGTCTCTCCGAAAGAGATACCGAAGCTGGTCAAGAAACTGCGCAAGGAGATGCTGGCAGCGGCCAGGGAACTGGATTTTGAACGGGCAGCGACTCTGAGGGACAAAGTCAAAAAGCTGGAAGGGATCGAACTGGCGTTGCGCTGAGCTGCAGTTATTCCAATTTCAGATCAGAGATGCACTCAAGGCGATGAGGATTGAGGCGACGAAGGCATACAAAAGTATATTGAGGAGCCGAAGACGAGCCAACGAAGAGGGCGCTTTGATATGGAAATGGAATTATCTGAAAACCTGCCGTAAACAAAAGAGGGGGAACGCAGCACTGCGCTCCCCCTCTTTCAACTGTTACAGTTTCAGATCAGACTACTTGTGGCATTCCTTGCAGCTGGTAGGCCCTTTTTTCATGTCGACATGGCAACCTTTACAGTTTTTGTGTGACCAGTCCTTGCCGAAGCCTTCAATTTTACCGGCGCCCTTCTCATGGCACTTTTTGCAATCTTTCAGAAGTTCCTGATGGGCTTTGTGGTTAAATTTGACGCCTTTTTTCATTTCGATTACGTCGGCGGCAAAAGCGGTTCCTGCAAAAGCTACCACGGCAAGCATTGCTACTAAAGTTTTTTTCATCTAGTCTCTCCTCGTTATGTTTTATTTCCGCACGGAATGTGCAGGAAACTGTTATATGCTTGTAAATTTGAGGCAAAAATCAGTTTGCACTGTATACAGTATTCAGTTTTCAACCGTATAGCACATGGTAAATATAAAAGTAAATACCATTTGTTCTATTCGAAAGTGGCTACTGCTTGTGGCAGTCCTTGCAGCTGGTTGGTCCTTTTTTCAGGGTGGTGTGGCAACCTTTACAGGTTTTATGAGCCCAGTCCTTGCCAAAATCGGCAATCTTGCCAGGGCCCTTCTCATGGCATTTCTTGCAGTCTTTCAGCATTTCCACATGTTTTTTATGGGGGAATTTGACATTTTTTTTCATGTCGATTACATCGACTGCAAAGGCGGTTCCGGTAAAAGCGACCAGGGCGAACATGGCAACGAGGGTTTTTTTCATCAGTATTTCTCCTTTTGATTGTTTCGGGATTTAAATAACTTGATCAACCGTATACTACATTTCACATGCCAATACATCATAATTATTAAAAATAGTAACAATTTCAGCATGTAGCGAACAGGCTTCTCCGGAATATTCCCAATAAATACCTCAATTGCGGTGAAGTTATGTCTTTTTGCGACATTTACACTCGTAATTTCCTTGCCAGAGCCGATTCGCTTTTGTAAAGTTCAACGACTGTCCAAAAACAAACCACGGAGGAGTAACCGAATGCAGCTGATCAATAACAAAAAAGGGTTTACCCTGATCGAGATCATGGTCGTAATCGTCATTCTGGCACTGCTGGCGGCGCTGGTCGGTCCCAAACTGATGGGACGCACCGACGATGCCAAGATTACCGATGCCAGGGTACAGATCAAGAATATAGAGACCGCCCTCAAACTCTACAAACTGGACAACGGCAACTACCCCACCACCGAGCAGGGTCTCTCTGCGCTCGTGACCAAACCGACCGTTGGTATCATTCCAAAAAGCTATAAAGAGGAGGGCTACCTGGAGAGTAAAAAGGTTCCTAAAGATCCCTGGGGTAACGATTATCTGTACGTATCACCCGGAGAGCACGGCGATTATGATCTCTTCTCCTATGGCACCGATGGTGCCAAGGGCGGCGAAGGTAAAAACGTCGACATTTCCAGCTGGGATACAAAATAAGAAAATATTTCTCATAATATAGTTGATATTTTGAAAATCCGCGGTATAGTCAACGCTCTAAACTATTATTTTTATTGTGAATAAACGTTTTTAGCGAGTTTAAATAGCTCAGGCGTTAACCAGCACAGAGGAGGCAGCACAATGGCGCAGAAGTTCGTGTATTTCTATGGTAATGGCCAGGCCGAGGGCCGGGCCGATATGAAAAACCTGCTGGGGGGCAAGGGAGCCAATCTGGCCGAAATGACCAGCATCGGTCTTCCGGTCCCACCCGGTTTCACCATCACCACCGAGGTATGCACCGAATTTTACAAAAACGACCGTACCTATCCCGCCTCCCTGGCGTCCGAAGTCTCCGCCAATCTGAAACAGGTCGAGGCGTTGATGGGGCGTACTTTCGGAGATGCCCGGAATCCCCTGCTGGTCTCGGTCCGTTCCGGCGCCCGTGCCTCCATGCCGGGCATGATGGACACCATCCTTAATCTGGGGCTCAACGATTCCACCGTGCAGGGCATCATTGCCCAGAGCGGCGACGAACGCTTTGCCTACGACGCCTACCGCCGCTTTGTCCAGATGTACTCCGATGTTGTCATGGGGATGGACAAACAGGTCCTGGAACAGCTGCTTGAAGACAAGAAAGAGGAAAAGGGCGTACACCTGGACACCGATCTGACCGCCTCCGACTGGAAAGAGCTGGTTGCGGCATTCAAGACCGCCGTCAAGGAGGAGCTGGGAGTAGCGTTTCCGGAAGATCCGGAAGCCCAGTTGTGGGGCGCCATCGGTGCCGTTTTTGGATCGTGGATGAACCAGCGTGCCATCACATATCGCCGGCTTAACAATATCCCGGCCGAATGGGGAACTGCGGTAAGCGTCCAATCGATGGTCTACGGCAACATGGGCGACGATTGCGCCACCGGAGTAGCTTTTACCCGCGATCCCTCCACCGGTGAAAACTATTTCTATGGCGAGTATCTGGTCAATGCCCAGGGGGAGGATGTGGTGGCCGGCATCCGCACACCGCAGCCGATCAACCGCGCCAAGGCAACCAAATTGCCGCCGATGGAGGAGGTCCTGCCGGAATGTTATCAAGAGCTGGCCCGCATCCGCGACATACTCGAAAAGCATTACAAGGATATGCAGGACATCGAGTTCACGATCGAAAAAGGCAAGCTCTTCATGCTGCAGACCAGAAACGGCAAGCGCACCGCACCGGCCGCCATCAAGATTGCCGTCGATATGGTGCGTGAAGGGCTGATCGACGAAAAGACCGCCGTTCTGCGCGTGGCCCCCTCCCAGCTCGACCAGCTGCTGCACCCCTCACTTGATCCGAAGGCCGTGAAGAACATTATCGCCAAAGGGCTGCCGGCTTCACCGGGCGCAGTCTCCGGCGAAGTGGTCTTCACCGCGGACGAAGCCGAAGCCGAAGCCAAGACCGGCCGCAAGGTAATCCTGGTCCGCATAGAAACGTCTCCCGAAGACATACACGGCATGCATGCCGCCCAGGGAATCCTGACCGCTCGCGGTGGCATGACTTCACACGCGGCGGTTGTTGCCCGCGGCATGGGCAAATGTTGTGTAGCCGGCTGCGGCGACATCAAGGTCGATTATGCCGGTCAGAGTTTCAGCACCCGCAACGGGACCGTTGTCAAACGGGGTGACATCATCACCTTGGACGGCTCGCTGGGTGAGGTCATCCTGGGAGCGGTGCCGACCGTTTCGCCGCAGCTGACCGGCGATTTTTCCCAGTTGATGCAGTGGGCGGACAAGTTCCGCACGATGAAGGTGCGCACCAATGCCGACACACCCTTCGACTCCAGGGTGGCCCGTGAGTTCGGCGCCGAGGGGATCGGCCTGTGCCGCACTGAACACATGTTTTTTAATGCCGAACGCATCGCCGCCGTTCGTGAGATGATCCTTTCCGACGACGTGGAGGGACGGGAATATGCGCTGGCCAAGATACTGCCGATGCAGAAAGGTGACTTCATCGGCATCTTCCGCGAAATGAAGGGTCTGCCGGTCACTATCCGCCTGCTTGACCCGCCCCTGCACGAGTTTTTGCCGCAGGAAGAGCGGGATATCGAAGAGCTGTCGAAGACCATGAAGGTGCCGGTCAACGCCATCAAGCACAAGATCGAATCGCTGCATGAATTCAACCCGATGCTTGGTCATCGTGGCTGTCGCCTGGGGATCACCTACCCCGAGGTTTACAACATGCAGGTGCGGGCCATCATGGAAGCGGCCTGCGAGCTGATCAAAAACGAGGGTTTCAGCATCGTACCGGAGATCATGATTCCGCTGATCGCCACGGCCAAGGAGCTGTCGGTTCTCAAGCAGAATGCGGTGGAGATCTGTGACGCGGTTATTGCCAGTTACGGTGTTAAAGTCGATTATCTGATCGGCACGATGATCGAACTGCCGCGGGCCGCCCTGACCGCTGATGAAATCGCGGTCGAGGCCGAGTTTTTCTCTTTCGGCACCAACGACCTGACCCAGACTACCTTCGGCCTGTCGCGTGACGATGCCGGCAAGTTTCTGCCGTTTTATGTCGATAACGGCATCCTGCCGGAAGACCCCTTCATCTCTCTGGATCAGACCGGGGTCGGCAAACTGGTCAAGATGGCCTGTGAGTTGGGGCGCGCCACTCGTGCCGACATCAAGCTGGGCATCTGCGGTGAGCATGGTGGTGACCCGGCCTCGGTGATCTTCTGCCACAACATCGGGCTGGATTATGTCTCCTGTTCGCCTTTCCGTGTGCCGATTGCGCGGCTGGCGGCGGCCCACGCGGCACTGGCTTCCTGACGGTAATCCGGCAGCTTAAAAAGAAAGGGGCGTATCCGCTTGGATGCGCCCCTTTCTTTTTATAGATACTGCAAGCGATGAGTGCTTATGGCTGCTGTTCCCCGAACACAAGTGCGCTGAAGATATATATTTCGCATTCTCCCTTCCAGGCATCCTCCGGCAGGCCGGCTTTGATGCAGGTGTGCCGCAGGAATTCGTCCCGTCCCCAGCCGTAGTCGGTAGCCACCTGCGGCAGCAGCACACCGCGGTAATTTCCCTTGACGATGTAGATGCCGTGCGTGCCGACCTTGATTTCCTCGACCGACAATGCCTTCTCAAGCGGCGAGAGCACTGAAATATCAAGCTCGAATTCATCCAGATCAAACGTTTTCATCGGGTAGAAGCGCGGGTCGCGGGTGGCCGCGGAAACCGCCATTTCCTGGACAAGCTTGAAAAGCGGCTGATCGGAGACGAAGTTGCCGATGCAGCCTCGCAACTGCCCCTTCTGCTTGATCGTCACAAAACAGCCGGACTGGAGGTTCAGCCCTTTTGATGTGGTTTCGACCGTCGGTACGTTTCCGCTGGGGACGTAGGCTACAATCGTATCCCGGGCAATTTTCAGCAGTTGTTTCTGCTCTTTTTTTGTTAAAAGTTCCGCCATTTGTTCTCCCTGCAGTTTGATTAATCTAGGTGTAATTCTTTCTCCGGAACAGGCCGGTCTTGATGCTGATTACCCGGTCTAGGAACAGTACGCCGTCCAGATGGTCCAGCTCGTGCTGCAGAGCGACCGCCTCGAAGCCGCTGGCGCTGATTTCACGCTGACTGCCGTCCGGTTCGCTGAAACTGACCGTGATATCGGTGGCACGGTCCACATCACCGGTATAGTCCGGCACGCTCATGCAGCCCTCGCGCATGACGGCCACGCCGCTGCGGGCGGTAATTTCCGGGTTTATCAGGCAGAGCAGACCGTGGTTATTCTCTTTACCGAGACGGTTATTGGATACGTCCACCACGCAGACCCGCAGAGTGACTCCGATCTGGGAGGCGGCCACACCGACCGAACCTGGCCCGGCCCGCATCGTATCCACAAGGTCCCGGACCAGGTCCAGGATGCTCTGATCGACATGCTCGACCCGCTTACAGACCTTCTTCAGCACCGGGTGCGGATATTTCAAAATCGGTTGAACGGGCATGTTCAGAAGGCCACCGGAGTCACGACACGCACGCCGATTTCGACGTTCAGCTCTTTTTTAAGATTCTCCAGCAGCTTTTCGATCCCTTGCGGCGTTTCACCTTCCGGCAGCGCCACTTCCAGCATCAAAACATAGACCGGTTCGGCCGGCGTCCCGATCAACCTGGTGTTGAGATCCATGATGTTAATCTCGCGTCCGGCCAGTTCACGGGTCACACGGTAGACAATACCCGGCTGGTCGGCGCCATAGACCGAGATGATGCAGATTTCGCCCCCGCTTTCCTGGCGGGTGATCTCGTCGGCATGCAGCGTGCGCACCGCCAGCGACATCCCCATTGCATCACAGGCCGGTTTCAACTCTTCGTACAGGCGGCTCTTGCTGAAGGGGCGCTGGTGCGAAACGATCAGGATCATGGCAAACTCGCCCGCCAGCATCGTGCAGCTGGAATCGGCCAGATTGCACCCCAGTCGAAACAGACCTTCGGTGACGCCGGACACGATCCCCGGCCGGTCCTTGCCGACCACTGAAACTGCGTAATGCAGTATTTCCGGCTGTGCAGTCATGACTTCCTCCCGGATCACGATAAACGTGATGCGAACATTCTTTAAATTTGCTGAATGCGGATGATGGCCCGTTTTGAATAGTTCGCTTCCTTGAAATAAGCCTCATCCCGTGTCCGCTTGTCAAGTGAAGAATAATTACGTGCTGTAGAGGCGGCCGGGCTGCTGTTTTCAGACGGTCTCCCCGGCATCCTCCAACTGCAGTTCCTTGATAGCAATCTCTCGCAGCTTGAACTTCTGGATTTTGCCGGAGGCGGTCATCGGGTAACCGTCTACGAATTTGACGTAGCGCGGAATCTTGTAGGTGGCAATCCTGTCTTTGCAGAACTCCCGGACTTCATCCTCGGACATCTCGACCCCCTTTTTCAGGATAATGGCCGCCATGACCTGTTCGCCGAATTTACGGTCCGGCACGCCATAAACCTGGATGTCGGAAACCTTGGGGTGGGTATAGAGGAACTCCTCGATCTCGCGCGGGTAGATGTTTTCGCCGCCACGGATGATCATGTTCTTGATCCGGCCGGTGATCTTGCAGTAGCCGTTTTCGTCCATGATGGCCAGGTCGCCGGTGTGCAGCCAGCTGTCACGGTCGATGGCCCGGGCGGTCTCGTCCGGCATCTTGTAATAGCCCTTCATGACGTGATAGCCACGCGTGCAGAGTTCGCCCTGCTTGCCGGGCGGCAGAGTTTCGCCGCTTTCGATATCGACGATCTTGACCTCCACATCCGGCAGGGAGCGACCGACGGTGGCAACCCGCAGTTCGATAGGATCGTCGGTGCGGGTCTGGGTGATAACCGGGGAGGATTCGGTCTGGCCGTAGGCGATCGTGATCTCGGAGGCATTCATCTGGGAGATGACCTTCTTCATGACTTCGATCGGACAGGGCGAGCCGGCCATGATGCCGCTGCGCAGCGAGGAGAGGTCATAGTTAGGGAACTCGGAGTGCTCCAGTTCGGCGATGAACATGGTCGGAACACCGTGCACGGCGGTGCATTTTTCGGCTT
This sequence comes from Deltaproteobacteria bacterium, assembly GCA_014380135.1. Classification (GTDB taxonomy): domain Bacteria; phylum Desulfobacterota; class Desulfuromonadia; order Geobacterales; family Pseudopelobacteraceae; genus JACRCG01. The sequence continues at coordinate 1,476 of JACMKN010000181.1, read as the reverse complement.
CGATTGTCCGCAGCACGGCCAGCGGGTCAAATATCTCGACCGGCACCATCGTCGAGCCGTGCGTGACGCAGGCCATCACACCCAGCACGCAGCCGAAGCAGTGGAAGAAGGGCACCGGAATACAGAGCCGGTCCTTCTCGGTGAACTTCATGCATTCACCGATGTTGAAGCCGTTGTTGACGATGTTGTAATGGGTCAGCATGACCCCTTTCGGAAAGCCGGTCGTGCCGGAGGTGTACTGCATGTTGATGGTTTCGTGGCAGTTGTGGGTCGCTTCGATCGCACCCAGGACGGCATCGGAGACATCCTGCCCCTTTTCGATGATCCGGTCGAAACTGAGCATGCCGACGGGAGTTTCCTCGCCGATAAAGACCACATTTTTCAGGAAGGGCAGTCGGACACATGCAAGAGTACCGATCGGGGAGCTTTGCAGTTCGGGTACGACACTATTGATGGTGGCGACATAGTCGCTGTCCTTGAAGGATTTGACCATGAAGAGCGTGGTCGAATCGGACTGCCCCAGAATGTACTCCAGCTCGGTCGATTTGTAGCTGGTGTTGATCGTGACTAGAACGGCGCCGATCTTGGCCGTCGCAAATTGAAGGATCACCCACTCCGGGACGTTGCAGGCCCAGATCGCGACGTTATCCCCCTTCTTGATCCCGATCCGCAAAAGCCCCTTGGCAACCTTGCGGCAGATCTCGTTGAGCTGTTTGTAGCTGTAGCGCAACCCGCGCTCCGGGTAGACCAGCGCGTCATTATCAGGGTAGCGGCGCGCCATCTCGTCCAGTAAACCACCGACGGTGAAGGTAAGCTGTTTTGTCATGGTCAACTCCTTATTTTGTTGGTTATAAATTTACGGCGGCTCTGGCGCGGGCGACCTTCGATCCCGATGGCCGTTCAAGAAAGTCGCAGATATAATTCCCGGCGGCAATCAGGGCCTCCAACTCCACGCCGGTAGCGATGCCCAGACCGTTCAGCATGTAGAGCAGATCCTCGCTGGCCACATTGCCCGACGCACCGGCGGCGTAAGGACAGCCCCCCAGTCCGGCCACCGAGCTGTCCACGACGGAAACGCCCAGTTCCAACGCCGCCAGGATGCAGGCCAGTGCCTGGCCGTAGGTATCGTGGAAATGAACCGCCAGGCGCTCCATCGGGACCTTGTCCGCCACAGTCTTGATCAGCTCCTGGGCCCGGCCCGGAGTACCAACGCCGATAGTATCCCCCAGCGAGATCTCGCAGCATCCCATTTCCAGCAGCTGCAGAGCCACATCCGCCACCGCCTCCGGCGCCACATTGCCCTGATAGGGGCAGCCCAGAACGCAGGAGACATAACCGCGCACCTTGATCTTGCGCCGGCGGGCCGCTTCCAGCACCGGCGCGAAGCGCTCCAGGCTCTCGGCAATCGAACAGTTGATGTTGCGTTGGGAGAAGGCCTCCGAAGCGGATCCGAAAACCGCGACTTGATCCGCTCCG
>JACMKN010000180.1 GCA_014380135.1 Deltaproteobacteria bacterium | reverse complement strand
TGAAACTGCCGCGTAGGACGCTATTGTCAAACGTGCGGTTGTTGCGCGACGCCTGACAAGCTCGGCCAGGCCGATCTCGAAACCTGCCAGGACTAAAGTGAAGGACTTTACCGGCCATGTGGACTCCCACTGTTGCTGAGAGAAAAAGGCCTGAAAGAAAAAGGCCGCCGAGCCGAAGATAACGATCTGATCGGCTTTCGATTCTGTGTTTTGGGAATAAAGTCGGGATATGAGGATGTACAGGTTGTAGAAAGCAAAAAACACTGAAACGATGCCGAATGCAAGCAAACGCTGGTCATCGCTGAAGTATTCCGAATGCCAGCCGAAATAAAGCATTATTGTGCCGATTAAAGAAGCTGCCACGAGTGAAGGCCATTGCCGGAAGCGAAGCAGAAGAAGAGTACCTATGTCCAGCAGAAGAACATAGCTGAACAGAGTCATGGGCTGGTTCTGTCCGGTGGAGAGCATGATTGGCGTAAGAAAACCGCCCAGAAGGGCAATGGCAGCCAGAGAATAGACTGAATAGCGAACCGACAGGGTCATCCCCGTGCTGGTGACTGCCAGCATGCCCGCTGTAGCCAGCGGGGCTGGGATCAAATGGTAAAGTGCGAAGGCCGCATAGAGCGCCAGGTAAAGAACAGCCAGACCACCACCACTTAGCATCTGTCCGTATAACCCCATGTTCTTTTTTTTCTGCAGGTACTCGCCCACACCGATAAATGCGGCACCCCAGAAAATGCCCAGCATGACCCGCCCTGTTTCGCCGATCAACTCATTGTCAAAAGAATATTTGAGAAAGAATGCCACCCCGAACAATATGGCCAGCACACCGATACGGCCGATCCAGCGAGTGCCGATCGCGTTTTCAAGTGAAGTATCATTTGTTTTTCTTGGGGTGATCTTTTCTTTGATTTTAGAAAAGGTAAACTCCTGAGATGCGGCAAATTCCGAATTTTTCTGCGTTGTCAACCTCTCTTCGGCAAGAGGTTCTCCCTTTAATGTTGCTACTTCATGTTCAAGAGCACCAACTCTGGCAATAAGTGCATCGATACACTTGTCAAGCTGCTCATCAGATCGCATAGACATACACCTTCAGATTAAATTGATTGGTTTTATTCACATTCATGTAAATCTGCCCCTGTAATTATATTCATAACTGCACCTGTACTCAGGGTCAATTTTTATCTATGCTTTAGACAGCAGAATACTTGAGGAACAGAAAAACGACCCAATCAAAAGCAGACATTGGAGAGGAGAGCAATACCCTGCTCTATCTCGCTGGCAGTTATAGCGCCGAAGCCGAGCAGCAGCTTCGTAGAATCTGGTTCTCCTGTGACGTAGAAGTCAGAAAGAGGGAGCAGCCGGATTCCTTTTCCTAGGGCTCGCTCAATGATCTCTGTTTCGCCGGGTATATTGCCGGTCATCTGTAAAACAACATGGAGCCCGGCCCCCTGACCGACAACTACAGCCTGGCTACCGAAATGATGTTCGACAGCCAGGAGCAGGGTATCGTGCTTCTTTTTATAGATCGTGCGCATCCGCCGTATATGCCGGTCCCAGTGCCCCTGTTCCATGAATTTCGTAAGGGTTTTCTGTTCCAGAAGCGAAACTGTGGCAAAATAATCCTGGAAAACCCGGCGGTACGTGGCAAGCAGTGAGTGAGGCAGGACAAGATAGCTCACGCGCAGCGCAGGGGAGAGAATCTTGGAGAACGTTCCCAGGTAGATGATATTGCCGGAAGGGCGCAACCCTTGTAATGAGGGGATCGGTTTGCCGTGGTAGCGAAGTTCGCTATCATAATCGTCTTCGATTATCAGTTTGCCGCTTGATTCAGCCCACTCGATCAAGGTAAGCCGATTGGCAATCGGCATCACGCAGCCCATGGGTAGCTGGTGTGAGGGGGTGACATAGGCAATGTTGCTGCCACTGCTTTTAAGGGCATCCAGGTCAAGCCCGCTCACCCCGACGGGTACATGTACAATTTCAAACGAATGATTGCGGAAAACAGAGCGTGGCAGGTGGTAGCCGGGATTCTCTACCGCCACAATGGAATGGGTCCCCTTCAGCATGTGTGCGACAATGTCGAGGCTATTCTGAAGTCCAGCGCAGATTACTACCTGATCCGGATCACAGACCACTCCGCGTGAGCGTTCCAGATAGAGTTGAATGGCGCAGCGCAATTCCAGTTCACCTTGAGGATTGCAGTACTGGACAAGCTGTCGGGAGCTCTCCCGCAGGCTTTCCATGTAGAGCTTGCGCCACAGAGGTACGGGAAAGCTCGTCTGGTCAAGCCGTGCCGGATGAAAATCATACATGTAATTCGTCGGGATCTCCACGTTGCTGCGGGGGTTGCGTGGCTTATGAACCAAAGACAACTGCGCGGCATCCTGGTCGAGAGCCGATACGAAATACCCGCTACGCGGCTTACTGTAAATGTAACCTTCAGCGAACAGCTCCTGGTAGGCTCCTTCTACCGTGTTGCGACTGGTTGAAAGTTCGACGGCCATGTCTCTGACAGATGGCAGTCTGGCATCTGCCGGCAGCTTTCCCGAAAGCACGTGCTCTCTTAGCTGAATATAGAGTTGCCTGTATAACGGAACAGAGTCATTACTGTTCAGGATGAACATAAGCGTTTCCGATAACCATAAGTATTCTGCAGTCTTTTTGAAGACAGTCTAGGGCACCATGGCATAGGCGTCAAACATAATCTGCCCCCCTTGCATCACATTGGAATAGCTTCAACTGATGGTGACACATTACGGGTTTCAGGCGGTATAACCAAACAAACTACAGGAGGTAGTCACGATGATTCCGGAAAAATTGCTGGAAGTGCTGAAACAAGATGGGGTGGTGGCCATTGCCACGTTGGGGCCGGATGGGCCGCATATGGTCAACACCTGGAACAGTTACATAAGAATCTCAAGCGATGGGCGCTTATTGATTCCTGCCGGTTACATGCATCTCACAGAGGCCAATATTGCTTTCAACAGTAATGTACTGATAACACTGGGCAGTAGCAAGGTGGCAGGTAATCTCGGCCCTGGCACCGGGTTCCTGATCAAGGGCACTGCAGCTTTTATAACCGCCGGCCCGGATTTTGATGTGCTTAAAACAAAATTCGCTTGGGCACGGGCTACGCTGGCAGTTACCATCGCTTCTGTCACGCAGACTCTGTAGTTGGGGAAGAATTATAGGATCATCTTATGGCCGATTTTTTATACAGACTTTCCTGAAGACATGTATCAAATCTGTCTCACCTTGACTCATTCAGGCTCATGTGCCTTCAGCCGGCGTCATATTTGTACTACACAATGACTGACCCACCACACAAAAAAGGGCCGGATAAACTAAACCCGGCCCTTCCTTTTCAAACTCCCCCGCCCTGCCCTTTTAATCCTCCAACCGCTCCGCCAGCAGTTCCACGGTATGCCGAACCTTGATTGGCGAGGCGTCCTGATCCAAGCCGCCCCGGATCTGCATGACGCAGCCGGGACAGTCCATCGCCACCAGCGGAGCTCCGGTCTCCTTGATGTTGTGCAGCTTGCGCTTCAGGATCGGACCGGATATTTCCGGCAGTTTCATCGAATAGGAGCCGCCCATGCCACAGCACGTGTCGCACTCGAACATCTCGGTCACTTCATAGCCGGCCTTGCCCAGCAACTCCCGCGGCTGTTCGGACACCTTCAGCGTCCGCTTCAGGTGGCAGGAATCATGATATGTGATTTTGCCCAGCTTTTGGCCGTCTTTCAGGGACAGGCGCCCCTGATCCACCAGCTTCTTGACCAGGGTCGAGAAATCGACCGTCTTTGCGGCCAGCTCCTTCGCCTTTGGAATCCATTCGGTCTGGCCCAGGCTTTCAAAGGTGCTGATGAATTCATGATCCAGCGCCACCGTGCAGGTCGGACAGGCCGAGACAACATACTGGACGTCCTCGGCCATCAGGGCCTTGATATTGTCTATGGCGTTTCCGGCGGCAACCTCGTAGGCGCCGCTGTAGCGGGCCGGCGCGCCGCAGCAGGTCTGCTCTTCCGGGAAAACCACCTCTATGCCGGCCCTGTTGAGAACCTTGACCAGCGCCTCGCCCATTTCCGGATAGGCGAAATCGATCAGGCAGCCGGCATAGAAGGCGGCCTTCTCCTTCAACTGCGGTTGTTTAATCTTTTTGAAGCGGTCACGGAACGGTTCGCTGGCGATGGCCGGCAGGCTTCGGCCGTCGGTCAGATCCGCCAGGAACATCGGCAGGTGTCGGACGAACTTGCCGGATGTAAAAGGCTTGCCGGCCAGGGAAGCCGCCCGCAACATGCCGTGGAAAAGATGGCGGTTGTTGACCACGCTGTAGATCGCCTTCTGCAGCAGCGGCAGTCCCTGATCCTTCACCAGCCGCCGCCTGATCTCCATGATCAGTTCCGGGATGTCGATCTTTGCGGGACAGACCTCCTTGCAGTTGCCGCATTGGATGCAGAGTCCCTGGATCTCCTCGGATTTTTTCAGTTCATCGAACCAAGCCGTCAGAATGGTGCCGATGCCGCCGGTATAGACCTTGCCGAAGACATGGCCGCCGACAAGACGGAAGACCGGGCAGACGTTCAGGCAGGAGGCGCAGCGGATGCACTGCAGGGCCTGCTTGAACTTGGGATCATTGGCCATTTCTGTGCGGCGGTTGTCCATCAGGATGATGTGCAGATCCTTCATGGAACCGTCCGTGTTGGGCGTCGGACCGGTGATGATCGAGACGTAGCTGGTCAGCAGTTGGGCCGTGGCGCTGCGGGGCAGCGCCTTCAGAATCGTGGCGACGTCGGCATATTTCTCGATCAGCTTTTCGATGCCGACCAGCGCGATGTGGATTTTGGGCAATGACGTGACCAGGCGGGCGTTGCCCTCGTTGGTCATCAGCACGATGCTGCCGGTTTCGGCCACGGCGATGTTCCCGCCGGAAATGCCCATGTCGGCCTGCAGGAATGCGGGCCGCAGGCGGTCGCGGGCCACCTTGACCAGCCTCGGTATATCCGAGGTCAGGCGTTCGTCAATCTCCTTGCTGAAAAGATCGGAGACCTCCTCCTTGGTCATGTGGATGGCCGGCATGACCATGTGCGAGGGTGTCTGTCCGGCCAGCTGGATGATCCATTCCCCCAGGTCGGTCTCTCCGACCACAATGCCGGCCTTTTCCAGATAGGGATTGAGGTGGATCTCCTCCGTGGCCATGGACTTGGATTTTACGATGCTTTTGACGCCGTTGTCCCGGGCCACCTTCAGGATGTATTCCCTGACCTTGGCCGGGTCATTGGTCCTGAAGACCTTGGCTCCGCTGGCCTCGGCGTTCTTTGCAAACTGCTCCGAGAGCTGATCCAGGTGCGATGCGGCGTAGGATTTCAGTTCGGCAATCCGGCCCCGCAGTTCCTCGAAGTCGATGCCTTCATAGGCCTTGGCGCGGTTGACCTTGTAGGCCTCGGAAAACTTGCCCAGCGCCCCGGTCAGGTTGGCATTGTTAACGGCCTTGTGGATGGATTCCTTGAATTCGTTTGCCATCAGTTCGCACCTCTCAACTCGTCGCAAAAAACAATAATCAGCCGCTCCGGTCCATGCACACCGATCGTCAGCACCCGCTCGATGTCGGCCGTGCGGCTCGGCCCGGTAATCATCGCGATATAGCCACTGTCTTTAGGGTGGATTCTGGTCAGCACTGTCGGCATATCCGCCACAATGCCGCAGGTCGGGACCAGGGCGATATGAATGCCCGGAAGTGACGACACCAGACGCTGCTCAATCGCGCTGGAATCCTGCACCAGCGTACCGGTGTCAGCCAAGGCCCATTGCAGCTGGCTGATGCCGATCTTTGCGTCGGCCGCCAGTTCACGGGTAACATCGAATTTCAATCCGGCAATCTCCTGCAGCGGTTGCCGGTCGATTTCGTCCAGAAAGGGACAATCCGCCCATAGAGCATAGGATTTAGGAGCATCGGACAGCTCTTCTTTTTTCAGAAACCGGATAATAAATTCCAGCGCCGCAACCTTTGTATCGAAACGGTGTACATCTGCGCTGACCCCTTCGGCCCTGGCCTTGAACTGCTCATACATATGCGCTGTCTCCCTTCTTGACGGAATTTTTTAAACCTTGAAAAGCAAATCTGTCACTGGTCATTCGGGCCCCGGCAAAAGCTGCCTGCGTTTTATTTTACTGAAAAAAGGTTTTATTACTGCACCTGCAACCTGATCTACCTTCTTTTGACCCGCAGTGTAATAGCGTCTGTTTCAATTTGTATAACCACATTACATGTTACCGTAGATCATC
>JACMKN010000022.1 GCA_014380135.1 Deltaproteobacteria bacterium | reverse complement strand
GGCGTCAAGCACGTCTTCTCCACCTCCCGCGAGGGGGTCTCCTCGGTCATGGTGCAGTTCCAGCTGGAACAGAAGGTCAACGACAGCGCCCAGGAGGTGCGGGGCAAGATCGGCTCGATTCGGGGCAACCTGCCGGAGGGTATCGACGAGCCGATCATCCAGAAACTGGACTTCAACGCCGCGCCGGTGGCAGCCCTGGCGGTGCAGTCCGACACCCTTGCCCCCCGTGACCTGACGATCCTGGTCGAAAAGAAGATCAAGAAGCGCTTCGAGAGCGTGGCCGGTGTCGGCAAGGTGGACCTGGTCGGCGGCCGCAAGCGCGAGATCAGCGTGGAGCTGGATCCGGTCCGTCTGGATAGTCTTTGTCTGGGGGTCAACGACGTGGTGGCCGGCATCCAGTCCGAGAACACCAACACTCCGCTGGGGCGGCTGACCAAGGGCACCGCCGAATACCCGATGCGCATCGACGGCAAGCCGGTCCGGGCCGAGGAGTATTGCAACATGGCGATTGCCCAGCGGGGCGGCCGGGCCATTCCTCTGGGAGAGGTGGCCAGGGTTTCCGACGGCACCGAGGAGAGGCGCAAGCTGGCTCTGGTCAACGGGCAGCCGGCCATCGGCCTGGATGTGTACAAACAGTCGGGCGGCAACGAGGTCGAACTGGTCGATAATGTCAAAAAGACCATGCTCAAGGTTCAGAAGGAACTTCCACCCGGCGTGACTTTGAGCCTGGTGCGCGACGGCACGATCATGACCCGCGACTCGCTGACCGACGTAAAAGATACGCTGATCATCGGCGGCATCCTGACCGTGCTGATCGTCTTCTGTTTCATCAACTCCTGGCGTTCCACGGTCATTACCGGAGTGACGCTGCCGATCTCGGTCATCTCGTCCTACATCGTCATGTATGCCCTGGGCATGACCCTGAACGTCATGACCCTGATGGCGCTTTCCCTGGCGATCGGCATGCTGATCGACGACGCGATCGTGGTGCGCGAGAACATCGTGCGCCACCTGGAAATGGGCAAGGATCATATGGAAGCCTCGCGTTTCGGCACTTCGGAGATCGGTCTGGCGGTCTTCGCCACCTCCATGTCGATCATTGCCGTCTTTGTTCCGGTGGCCTTCATGAAGGGCATCGTGGGGCGCTTCTTCTACCAGTTCGGCATCAGCGTGGCTTTTGCCGTGCTGGTCTCGCTGTTCGTCTCCTTCACGCTGGATCCGATGCTTTCCTCGCGCTGGCACGATCCGTCAATCCATCTGAAAGGGCGGCGCAAGGGCATCGCCAGACTGCTGGAGCGGTTCAACCAATGGTTCGACGCCAGCGCCGACAAGTATCGCTTTGCTATCAGCTGGGCTCTGGATCACCGCAAATCGGTGATGGCGCTGGCTCTGGGCGCCTTCGTGGTCGGCATCCTGCTCTTCGGTTCCCTGGAGTCATCCTTTATGGCGCCTTATGACAAAGGAGAGTTCCAGGTTTCCTTCAAGACCGCCCCGGATGCCAGCCTGGCCGAGACCGAGAACCGGCTGAACGCGATTCTGGCAAACCTGAAAGATATCCCGGAAATCGATCATACCTACGCCACAATCGGCGCCGGCGACAACGGTACCGTACGGGACGGGCTGGTGTATCTGAAGCTCAAGGAACGCGATCAGCGCAAGCGGGATCAGTTTGAGCTGCAGAAAGCCGTGCGGGAAAAATTCCGCGGAATTGCCGGCATCACTTTTTCGGTCGAGGAGGTCGGGCAGATCGGCGGAGCTCAGAAGCCGCTCAACGTCAACCTGAAGGGTGATGACCTGAACACCCTCAAGCTGTTGGGGCAGCGCCTGAAGGAAGAGCTGTACAAGACGCCCGGCATCGTCGATCTGGCCGTGACGCTGGAACATGACATTCCGGAATACCGGTTGCGGGTGGACCGGGAAAAGGCTCTCTCGGCCGGCGTGACGACCAATGATATTGTCGGCTCCCTGGGGCGGATGGTGGGGGGCGAGGCGATCAGCACTTACGAGGATGAGGACGGCGACGCCGTGGATGTGCGGGTGCGACTGCCGGAAAGGTTGCGGCAAAATCCGACACAAGTGGCGGACCTGAAGGTGTCCGTGGCAGACGGCAGCGGCGGGGTCAAGCTGGTGCCGCTGGCCAGCCTGATCAGCACGGTAGTAGCCGCTTCGCCGACCGAAATCAACCGCCGCGACCTGGCACGCCAGATCACGGTATCCGCCAACCTGGACGACCTGCCGATCGGCACGGCCGTCAAGCATGTGGAGGCGGCTTCCAAAAAGATCAACATGCCGCCCGGCTACTCGATCGACCTGTCCGGCGAAGCGGAGGATATGGCCGAATCTTTCGGATACATGGGCGAGTCGCTGCTTCTGGCGATCATCTTTGTCTACCTGATCCTGGCGGCCCAGTTCGAATCGTTCTTCGAACCCTTTGCGATCATGTTTTCTCTGCCGCTCTCAATCGTCGGCATGGCCGGCATGCTCAAGCTGACCGGCGACACGATCAACATCATGTCGCTGATCGGTCTGATCATGCTGATGGGGTTGGTGACCAAGAATGCCATCCTGCTGGTTGACTATGCCAAGGTGCTGCAGTGCAGGGATGGCCAGCCGCGTCGCGAGGCGGTGATCCAGGCCGGCCGCACCCGTCTGCGGCCGATCATCATGACGACACTGGCGATGATCTTCGGCATGCTGCCGCTCTTTCTGGCCATCGGCGCCGGCGCCGAGATGCGGGCCCCCATGGCGCGGGCCGTGGTGGGGGGGCTTTTGACCTCGACCCTGCTGACGCTGCTGGTGGTGCCGGTCATGTACACACTGATGGACGACCTGGGAAGCTGGCTGAAACGGAAATGGAAAGGCCAGCATGCCTGATTTTGTTCCGACCGTACTGCTGGACTCCTTCGGCGGCAGCGGCTTTGGCTCGTCCTGGCGCTTCGCCGGATATGCCGGAACGGTCGAAGCACATACTCCGGACAGGGTTGTCGGCGCGCTGGAAGCGGTGCAGGCTGCGACCGCCTCCGGCCTGTATGCAGCCGGTTTTGTCAGTTACGAAGCCGCTGCCGCGCTCAACCCGGATCTGCCCTCCCTGCCACCGGCGGAGGGGCTGCCGCTGGTCTGGTTCGCGCTCTTCCGTGAAAGATACAGTGTGGCGGCCGGCGAAGGCCTGCCAGAGGTTCAAGATGCTGACGTCAGGCTGCAACCGTCACCGGAAGCGGATGATTACACAGCCGCTATAAAACGTATCCGCGGCTATATCGCCGCCGGCGACTGCTATCAGGTTAATCACACCTTCCCGTTGCAGGGGCACTTCAGCGGCGATCCGCGCTCGCTGTACGCCCGCATCGGGCGGGGGCAGCTTGCTCCCTTCTGCTCATACCTGGATACGGGCCGCTTCGCGGTTATCTCCGCCTCTCCCGAGCTTTTCTTCTCCCTGAATAATGGGGTTATCACGACCCGCCCGATGAAGGGCACCGCCCGCCGCGGCAGATCGTCGGCCGAGGATCGTGAAGCGGTAAAACTGCTGCAGAGTAACCCAAAGGAGCGGGCCGAGAACCTGATGATTGTCGATCTGCTGCGCAACGACCTGGGGATCGTGGCCGAGACCGGTTCCGTCCAGGTCGAAGCGCTGTTCGATGTTGAGACCTATCCCAGCCTGCACCAGTTGACCTCCACCGTTACTGCCCGCGTCAGGGAGGGAACCAGATTGGCGGATATATTGCGGGCCCTGTTCCCCTGCGGCTCAATCACCGGCGCACCCAAGCGGCGCAGCATGGAGATTATTGCCGGGCTGGAAGGGGGGCCACGCGGTGTCTACTGCGGCGCGATCGGCTGCGTTGCTCCGGGGGGCGAAGCGCTCTTCTCGGTGGCCATCCGGACCCTGCTGCTGGATCGTCACAGCGGCCTGCTTTCTCTGGGAGTGGGCAGCGGCATCACCTGGGATTCTACGGCAGAGAGCGAGTTTGCCGAGTGTCTGAACAAGGGCGCTTTCATCAATGGCGGCGACCCTGATTTTCAGCTGATCGCGTCGCTGCGGCTGCAGGACGGCTGCTATAAACTGCTGGATCGTCATCTGGCACGTCTGGAAGCATCGTCAGAATATTTCGGCTTTGCATTCGATCCGCAGAAAGCCCGCCAGCTGCTGATCGAGCATGCCGGAAAAACGACAGGACTCCGCAAGGTCCGTCTTCTGTTGGCGGCAGACGGCACGCTGCAGATATCATCCGAAGCGCTGCCGGAGACGGCCACTCCGTTACGTCTTTCATTCAGCCCTGTACGAGTTGATGCGCAGGACCCTTTCCTATACCACAAAACCACCCGCCGCGAGCTGCTGGACGATGCCCGCCTGGCCTGTCCGGAGTGTGACGAAGTATTGTTTATCAACGAGCTGGGTGAAGTGACCGAAGGGAGCTGTCATACGCTGGTCATAAAACTGTCCGGCCGTTTGCTGACCCCAGCCCTCGCCAGCGGCCTGCTGCCGGGAGTGTTGCGGGAAGAGCTGCTGGAGTGCGGCGATATTTCGGAAACGGTGCTGTATCCCGATGATCTGCTGCGGGCGGAAGAGCTGTGGCTGATCAATTCCGTGCGTGGCTGGCGCCGGGCAGTGCTTGTACAAGGAGAAGCGTCCCTATGAAACTGTTTATGGTCATTGCTGTTTTCGGGCTGACGCTGCTGCCCTTAGGCCGGAGTGAGGCCCGCACCCTGACTCTGGAGCAGGCCATCTCGGTTGCGATGGAAAAAAATCGTGACATCGAGAAGGCCCGCGAGTATGCAAAGTATGTTCAGGGCAAATATGTGGAAGAACGTTCAGCGGCCCTGCCGCAGTTTTCCCTGAACGGCTCGGCCGGTCTGTCACAGGATCAAAGCCAGAAAGCGCTGCTTGGCATTGCCCCGCGTCAGTACAACGGTCTGATCGATCTGACGGTATCCCAGCCGCTCTACACCTGGGGCAAGCTCAATGCCGCCATTCGTGCCGCGGATTATGGCCTGAAGACCGCCGATCAGCAGTTGCGGCTGTATCGCCAGGCTGCCTATCGTGACGTGGCGGCCGCTTATTACGACATCCTGCTGGCGCGTGAACTGCACGTCCTGGCGGGGGAGAATCAGTCCCAGAAACTCCGCCATCTGGACGAAGCCAAGCGGAAATTTGCGGCCGGTGTTGCGACCGATTATGATGTGCTGGCGGCCGAGGTGGCGGCCGATAATGCCCGCCCCGAAGTCATCCGCAGCGAGCACGGCATCCGCACCGCACGGGAGCGGTTGCGCTTCCTCTTGTCGCTGGGACCGGAAGAGGTTGACGCTGCCGGCTCTCTGGACATGCCGTCGGCGGATCGTCCGATACCGGTAACTTACGAGGATGCCTTGCTGTCTGCCGGCACACAGCGCCCGGAACTGACGGACCTGCGGCTGCGGATCGGAGTCTATGACGAGCTGGTTACGATCGCCAACGCCGAAAACAAGCCCCGCCTTGACCTGAAGGGTGGCGCCGGTTGGCACTGGACAAATCTGGATGAGACGGGTCTGAGTCGGACTGCCGAGGGTGCCGCCTGGAACGTGGGCGTTTACCTGTCGTTCCCCTTCTTTGACGGTTTCAGGAGCAGCGGAAAGGTTGCCCAGGCCAAAAGCGATCTGCGGACTAAACAGATCGAGGAGTCGAAGCTGCTGGATTCAATCGCCCTGGAGGTGCGTGAAGCCGGCTATGCGCTCCGGGAAGCTGCCGAAATCCACCAGGCGGTCTCCGGCACGGTCAGGCAGGCCGAACGGCTTGTGCAGATGGCTGAAAAGGGGTATGAGTACGGTGTCAAGATCCGGCTGGAGGTCGAGGACGCGCAGTTGAATCTTCTCCAGGCCAGGAGCAATCAGGCCAGGGCACAACGTGACTACCGCGTGGCACGGGTCAATTATGAGTGGGCTGCGGGAACGGCGGGAGAGTAGGAGCTGAACGATATGATAGCAACCCCGCTGGAATTCATCGGTAACAAGATCATATACGCACTGCGCATCGTTGGCGAGGTGATGATCCTGCTGTGGCGGATCATAGTCTCATTCCGCGAAATACCGCGCAATCTGCCCGCAATATTTGCCCAAGCCGCCATCATCGGCTACGAAACCGTGCCGGTGGCCTCGGTCATGGCCTTCTTTGTCGGGATGGTGCTGGCGCTGCAGACCGGCATGGAGCTGGCCAAATACGGTACGCAGGACATCATCGGCAGTGTGGTCGGTTTTTCGATGGTGCGGGAACTGGGGCCGGTCATGACCAGTTTTCTGGTGGCAGGCCGAGCCGGCAGCGCCATGGCGGCCGAAATCGGCGTCATGAAGGTTTACGAGGAAATCGACGCTCTCAAAACGCTGGATATCGACCCGGTGCGCTATCTGGCCATGCCGCGCCTGATTGCGGGACTGATCTGCGTCCCGATCCTGACGATTTACGCCGACTGCGTCGGCATAGCCGGCGGCGCCATCATCAGCCACCTGCATCCGCGACTGTTCATATCCTACGGCACCTACATCGACTCGCTGCGCATGGCGCTCAAGCCGGCCGAGATCGTGGTCGGACTGACTAAATCCTTCGTCTTCGGCGGGATAATCTCGCTGATCTCCTGCTACGTCGGATTCAATACCTCGGGCGGCGCCCGCGGAATCGGCATCTCGACCACCCGCTCGGTGGTGCTCTCATTCATGCTGATTCTGGTGGCTGATTACTTTCTGACCAGAGTGCTGATGTAACAGTTTGTTCCGAGGAAGGCACATCGAGGCGATAATCCACAATCCTTTTGACTCGCAATCTGCCGCATGTTAGTTTGCCGGATACTTATCAATGAGGAGAAACATCCATGAGTATTGTAGTTGTCGGCACCGTGGCCTTTGACACGGTCGAAACCCCCTTCGGCAGGGGAGAAAATGTACTGGGCGGCTCGGCCACCTATTTTTCAACTTCGGCCAGCTTTTTTACCGATGTTTCACTGGTGGCGGTGGTAGGTGAAGATTTTCCCGAGGAGCACGTCAGTTTTCTGCAGTCACGCAATATTGACACTGCCGGTCTGCAGCGTATTCCCGGAAAAACCTTCCATTGGAGCGGTCGTTACGGTTACGACCTGAACGAAGCCCAGACGCTTGACACCCAGTTGAATGTCTTGATGGAATTCCAGCCGAACCTGCCCGAATCCTACCGCGACGCCGAATATCTGTTTCTGGCCAATATCGATCCCGACCTGCAGATGCAGGTGCTGGAACAGGTCAAGGCACCCAAGCTGGTGGCCTGCGACACGATGAACTTCTGGATCTCTTCCAAGCCGGAAGCGCTAAAGAAAGTGCTGCAGAAGGTTGATATCGTCGTCATCAACGAAGGGGAGGCGCGCCAGTTTACCGGCGAGCCCAACCTGGTCAAGGCTGCCCGGCAGATCATCGCGCTGGGCTGTAAACGCCTGGTGGTCAAGCGTGGCGAGTATGGCGTATTGATGTTCACCGCCGATTCGGTTTTTGCGGCTCCGGCCTATCCGCTGGAAGAGGTCTTCGATCCGACCGGAGCGGGCGATACTTTTGCCGGTGGTTTCATGGGTTATCTGGCGAATACCGGCGATCTCTCCGAAGAAGGCATCCGGCAGGCAATCGTTTTCGGCAGCGTGATGGCTTCCTTCAGCGTGGAGGATTTCAGCCTGAATCGCATGAAACGATTGGATTACAAGGAAATTGAGGCCCGCTACAAGAGTTTCAAGTCGCTGACCAATTTTCGGGATATCGCAATTTAGAGCCACAGGTTTTATTGACTGTTTTTGAATGTTTTCCAGGTTTTGCCGGGCTGCGATACCGGCCGGGACAGGTTGTATGATAAAAATCAGTCTTCACCACATAGCGCTGCTGCTGGTTCTTCTGGCGATGCCGGGTTGCGTGACCGGGCGCGGTGAGCAGACTCCCAAGCCCAATCCGGCCGCCTATCATTATCAGATGGGGCTTTCGTACCTGGGGGAACGCAATTATACCGCTGCCCTGATTGACCTGACGGAAGCAGAAAAGCTGGATCCGGATAATCCGGATGTCCTCTATCATCTTGGTATGGCATATATGGGTAAAAAGCGCCCCGACCTGGCAGAATCCAGGCTTCAGCGGGCTCTCATACTCAAACCAAATTATTCGATAGCACGCAATGATCTGGGCGTAGCCTATCTGGAACTGAAGCGCTGGGATAACGCTATTCAGCAGTTCAAAATTGTCAAGGATGACCTTTTTTACGACAGCTCCGAGAATGCAACCATCAATCTGGGGCTGGCATATCTTGGCAAGGGTGATTATCCAAAGGCCCTGGCCGAATTGAGGTCTGTTGCAGCAACGAATCCGCGTAATCCGATTGTGCGCCTATCGCTTGGTCGAGTGCTTTTCGCGATGGACAAGAGTGATCAAGCCATCGTCGAATATGGAAAAGCCCTGGCTATTTATCGTGATTATGGCGCGGCCCATTATTATCTTGGTCAGGCACAGCTCAAGCTTAACAATATAGCTGCAGCTCGTGCGGCATTTATGGAGGCTGTCAGATTGACTCCTGACACGGAACTGGGGCGCGCTGCCCAGGGATATCTGGATTTGCTCAAGTAAGTGAGGCCCGAGTGTCGGATACGATAACAACTTTTTCTGAATCATCCAGCAGTTCGCCGGGAACAATCCTCAGACGCTGTCGTGAATATCACGGCCTGTCACTTGAAGAAGCTTCCGAAACCACTAAAGTCGGTATTTCCTACCTGAAAGCTTTGGAAGAAGACCAGATTAGCGAATTTGCCAACCTGACATACTTGAAGGGTTTTTTGCGTATTTATACCACTTATCTCGGTCTGAACTCCGATGATATGGCCCGCATGTATGACAAGTTGAACGGTGCCAAAGGCGAAAAAAACGATGCTGACAGCACGACTGCCGAGCGCGCCCTGCCGTTGCGTCGCATGGTTTCGCTCCAGAAGCTGGCACTGCCCGCATTTTTGTTGCTGTTGATCGTGGTTACCGCAACATTCTTCAAGAGTTCACCAGTCCCCCCTGCTCGCCCATCTCAACCGGTTACGGTCCCGGTTGCTGCAGTACCGCTTACTCCGGTCCAGCCGGTACGGTCATCTGCAAGAGCCAAGGCTGTGGTGACACCGGAGGCTGAAAAGCCCCCTTCCGAAAGCGGGGCGGTCGAGACGGATGCTGATGAAAACCAATCGCTGCCAAAGCGCCCGGTAGATGTTACCAGGAGCTTCATACTTAAAATCAGGGTTACCCAAAACAGCACTTTGACCGCGACTGTAGATGGCTCGGAGCCGCAGAACTATGATCTTACAGACGGGGATATCATCGAGTGGAAGGCAGAAAAGAGTGTGACTCTTGATGTAAGCAATGCCGGCGGAATTAATGTTGAACTGAACGGCAAGCCATACAAACAGCTGGGACCATCAGGAAAGCCGGTTTACGTCGAGCTGGATGCCGACGGAATTAAGCCATAACCCCGACAAATGGAAACATACGTTAACTGAAAAAGGAGAAAATCAATATCGCTTCTTGACAGTCGCTTGGCCGGTGCTAGACTTCCCTTATCCAAAGGTCTTGTACGGGAGCAGACGTGTTGCAGGCAAATAAACGGATACTGGTTGTGGATGATGAGGAAAATGCCCGCGAGGCGCTTTCCAAGATTCTGATTCACGATGGCTATGATGTCTCTTCGGTGGCCAATGGCCTCGAAGCGCTTAATTTTCTGCGAAGCAGGGAAGTTGAGCTGATCATAACCGATATCAATATGCCGGAGATGAACGGACTGGAATTTCTTCGCGAACTTCATCGTAATCGTCCCCAAAGCAATGTTATCATGCTGACCGCCTACGGTGAGGTGGAATCCTATCTGGAAGCCATGAATCTGGGTGCTTTCGAGTATATCAACAAACCGGTCAAATACGATGAATTGAAAAAAGTCATCAAGATGATATTGAAGTGTGCTTAAAAAACTGAAGGGAGCGTATATCGTGAAGCCTTTTGACAAAATTCTGACAGCCATAGATTTTTCGGAAAACTCCGAACTTGCCTTTGATTATGCGGTGGCGATGGCAACACAGTTCAATTCCGAGTTGACGATACTGCATGTTATAAATGAACCGGTTGACCTGCGCGGGTTTTATGTGCCGCACATCTCTTTTGAACAGCTGGAAAAAGAGATCGAAGAGGGTGCTGCCAAGATGATGGAGACCTTTTGCAGTACAAAGCTCGGTTCATTCTCAAATTATAAGTCGGTCATCGTGTCGGGTATCCCCTATGAAGAGATTACCCGCAAGGCTGACGAGATCGGTGCATCCCTGATCATACTCGGCACCCATGGCCGCACCGGCCTTGACCACATCCTCTTCGGCAGCACGGCTGAACGGGTTGTGCGTTCGGCTGCTTGTCCCGTTATGACAATCAGGCTGCCGTCCGTATAACATCTGTCCCATGTGATGCGCCCGGAGATAGCTGCCCATGCCATGCCGACAGAATTTCAACCGCTGAAAACAAAAGCCACGGTTGTCATTATTGACGACGACCGAAATATCCTGGAAATGACTGCGCTGGTACTTTCCAAGCGTGGTTTCGGGGTATTTACCACGCACTCTGCTTATGACGGTCTCGCGCTGATTGCCGCCCATTCCCCAGAATTGGTTCTGCTTGATTATATGATGCCCGAAATGGATGGTCTGTCCGCCTTACGCCAGATCAAGTCCAGCTTTCCGGAGTCATACGTAGTATTGTTTACCGGCAGGGGTAGCGAAGAGATCGCTGTCGAACTGATGAAGGGGGGCGCATCCGAATATATCATCAAACCGTTCAACAGCCGTAATCTGGTTGAGCGACTCGAAAACGTCCTGAGAATACGGGAGATAGAGCTTCACAATATTGAGCTTCAGCGGGAGCATGGCCGTCTGCAGAAAGAAATCGAGCAGTGGAATCATGATCTTCAGCAACGGGTGCGCGAGAAGACCGAGGCACTTCAGTCCGCTCAAAACGAGATTGCCCAATCGGAAAAACTTGCTGCATTGGGTTATCTGTCGGCTGGCATGGCACATGAGATTCGTAATCCGTTAAATTCGATAGCACTGTTTGTCCAGTTGATGCGCCAGAGCACGGTTGATCCGGAGCAGTTGGGGTATCAGAGTAAAATATTGAAAGAGGTCGACCGGGTGGATTCGATCATCCGCAAGCTGCTGGATGCTTCCCGGCGAACTCGTACCGTCACATCGGATGTGCAGATCGACCAGGTCATTGATACGGTTCTGGAGGTGTTCGCACCACAGATTGAGACCAGGAAGATCCAGGTTGAGCGTCATTATCATGTGATTCCTTCTCCGATCAAGGCCGATTCCAGCGAACTGGAGCAGATTTTTACCAACCTGTTTTTAAATGCCCTGGACGTGATGAGCCACGGCGGCCGCCTTGATATTGATCTCCAGCAACAGAACGGACGCGTGGTTATCAGGGTTGGAGACAACGGCTGTGGAATTCCGGAGAATATCCTGCCAAATGTGTTCGAACCGTTCTTCAGTACGAAGGCGAGCGGGACCGGGATGGGGTTGCCCGTCGCCCAGCGGATTGCGCATATCTACGAAGGGAGCATCGTAGTCGAGCGTACTTCTCCCGCGGGCACCGTCTTCAGGCTGGAGTTTCCGGTCTACAGCTGAAAATCATTCTCTCTTTCCTTTTGTGGCTGATGTGGTGTAATATTCCCCGTTACAAAAAACTCCCCACGAACATTCGGTCCCGGAAATGGGTGCCAAGGTTCACTCCCCAAATTCACCCGCCCGGTGGATATCGTCATCATCGTCGAGCAGCTCATAGAGCGGAGAAAGTACCAGCAGAGCTGATCATATGACCTTTATCTACCGTAATCTTACCCTTTCGATCAATGACAGTGAAGAAAGCCTGCCCGGGATACTGGCTGCCAAACTGGCGGTTGATGCCTCTACTCTGAATGATATCCGAATTCTTCGCAAAGCGGTCGATGCCCGCAAAAAACAGAACATCAGGCTGGTTTATACGATATCTTTTTCGACAGACAATGAGCTCCGGAAAATGATTGAGGACGACCCGGCCTTGGAATGGCAGCCGGATGTCATGTCGGAGCCTATGGCAGCGGTATGCTCGCCAAAACGGATTGTCATTGTCGGCAGCGGCCCGGCCGGCCTGTTTGCCGCGCTGCGGCTGGCACAGTACGGTCTGACCGCGACGATCATCGAGCGTGGCGAGCCGGTTGAGCGCAGGGCGCTGACGGTGCAGCGTTTCTGGAAAGACGGCCTGCTTGATCCCGAGAGCAATGTACAGTTTGGTGAGGGGGGAGCAGGGACCTTTTCAGATGGCAAACTGACCTGTCGCTCCAAAGACCATCTGGTGCCCTGGGTTCTGCAGCAGCTGGTT
>JACMKN010000179.1 GCA_014380135.1 Deltaproteobacteria bacterium | reverse complement strand
TGTATAGTGCTCTGATCGTGTGACATCATCTGCGAAATCAGTTGGCAACGTAAACACTAATCTCGGTTTTACACAGGGAGAAACCGGTCTACTCGACATCCTGACATCTCAGAATTATGTTGGCTGGTAAGATGCTGAAGAAGCCGGTAGAGTGATTTTGTTGAGATTGCAACTTTGCATGCCTGACCCCGTCATCCCCCGTCATCCCGTCATCCTTGGCAACACGTATTTTAATCAGCCGTCAAGTCGCTGTTGGAGCATGGCAAGATAATCTTCCACCCCGATAGCAGTCACGCCCCGACTGATTGTTTTTTGGCCATCAGCCAGACAAAGCAACAGACCATCTTCCGGGTCGGCTTTTTCGAAAAGGGCCGCATAGCGGGAAAGACCCGATGCCAGCGATTGAGAAGGCGTCCGGCTCAGTTTGATTTCCACCGGAAGCGGTCGCATATTTGGCCCTTCGATAATAAGATCAACCTCCAACCCGTTGTTTGTCCGCAGATACGAAATTCGTGGTTGTTCCCCCCGGTTAGCAAAGCTTTTCACCGTTTCCTGCAGACAGTAATTCTCGAACAGCGCCCCGGCCATCGGTCCTTCCAACAGTTGTTCCCGGTCGCGTATTCCCGCCAGGTGGCATGCCAAACCGGTGTCAAGGAAGTAGACTTTGGGCATCTTGGTGATCCGTTTACCCATATTATTGAATTGCGGCGGGAGCAGGTGAATGATGCGCCCAGCCTCCAGCACCGAAAGCCAACGTTTGACCGTTGTGACACTCACTCCCAGATCGGTGGCGAAACTACTCATATTTAACATCTGGCTGCAGCGCACCGCGAGAAGCTGCATAAAACGGTGAAACTCCCGCAGGCTGCCGATATCGTAGAGTGACCGTATATCCCGTTCAAGATAGGTCTGGATATAGGACGCATACCACAGCCGGCGATCTATCTCCGGAGTTAACGCAAGCTGGGGATAGGCGCCAGTCAGGCAGGCTGTCGTAAAAAGTTCCAACCCTCCAATCGCCGGCGCTGCCTGTTGCAGCTCCCGTGCTTCAAAAGGGAGCAGGTCCAGCAGGGCAATCCTGCCTGCCAGAGAATCCCCCAGATTGCGGATCATGCCGAACTGCTGGGACCCGGTAAAGACAAACCGGCCATTGCGGCTACGGTCATTATCAACACGCATCTTGACGTACGACAGGATACCGGGGGCAAGTTGGATTTCATCGATGATGCACTGTTCGCCAAGTGAATCAAGAAAGTAGACCGGATCGGAATGCGCCTGTTCCAGTACAGCCGGGTCATCCAGCGTGACGTAACGGTATTTCGGCAAGGCATGACGCAACAGGGTGGACTTACCTGACTGCCGTGGACCGGTTACTGCCATGCAGGGAAAGGTGGCAAGAATGCCGGGGAGAAGCTTTTCTATGGTTCGCTGTATGTACATAAATTCATATTAAAAGCGGGTTAGATAAGAGTCAATACATATTTAACATGCAATGTGCGTATTTGTATTCTGTCACATATTCAACAGATTAACCGACCGGCTGGTTGTGTATGTTTGGCAGCTTCACCTTCTTTGTTTTTTATTTTGCCTGACAGGGGTGTTGGTATATACTTGCTTACTTTCATTAAGACGACATTTCTCGCACGGAGCGCCGGATGACAATCAGTATGACACGGGTGGCACATGGTATCGTAATGACAATCTGTGCCGTTTCCATTCTGGCAACTGCTGGCTGTGCAGAAAAAGTCGAAAAGCCCAAGGGACGCCCACCGGCGCTGGTGGTTACCGCTGTCGCGACGCAGCAAGATCTGCCGCTGCAGCTTAAGGCGATCGGCACAATGGAGGCCTCGGAGAGTGTCGCCGTCAGAACCCAGATCAGTGGCGAGTTGATCAAGGTGGCTTTTCGCGAGGGGCAGGACGTCCAAAAAGGCGCTCTTCTTTTCCAGCTTGATCCACGCAGTTACCAGGCGGCCCTGAGAAAGGCCGAGGCGGCACTGGCCCGTGACCGGGCCATCCTGGCGAACGCCCGCAAGGATTACGAACGATATTCTCAGCTGGTCAAGGAAGGCATCGTAACACAGGAGCAGGCCGAGGGTTATCGCACCAGGGCGGAATCCGCCGCGGCCGATGTGGCTTCAGATCAGGCCGCGCTTGACAGCGCGCGGGAACAGCTTGCCTATTGTACGATCTACTCTCCGATCAGTGGCCGGCTGGGTGTTCTTTCAGTCAATCGCGGCAATGTGGTCAAGGCCAACGACACCGTGCTGGTGACGATTAACAAGCTTGCCCCGATCTATGCCGTATTTACGATCCCTGAAAAAGAATTGTCGGATATCAAGCGCTACATGTCGGCCGGAAAGGTTGCCGTGCAGGCCGAGGTGCCCGGTAGTGGCGGAATCAGCGAGAAGGGCGTCATCACGTTTCTGGATAACAGCGTGGACCAGACCACCGGCACGATCCGGCTCAAAGCCGCCTTTGAAAACTCCAGAAAGCAGCTCTGGCCCGGCCAGTTCGTAAATCTGTCGATCACCCTTGCAACGAGGAAAAACGCCGTGGTTGTTCCAAGCCAGGCGGTCCAGACCGGCCAGAAGGGACAGTTTGTCTTTGTGGTCAAAGCGGATGCTACGGCCGAGATCCGTCCGGTTGTGGCTGGTACCGTCCTGAAGGGGCTAACGGCCATTGAAAGCGGGATCCGGCCCGGTGAACAGGTGGTTGTTGATGGACAGATGCGGGTTGTTCCGGGTGGCAAGGTGGAGATCAAAGCACTGGAGAAGCCGGGGATACCCGCTAAATGAACCTCTCCGAAATTTTCATAAAACGACCCATCATGACCAGCCTGGTGATGCTGGCCGTGATGATCTTCGGTGTCTTTGCCTATCGCCTGCTGCCGGTCAACGACCTGCCCAGCATCGACTTCCCCTCCATCCAGGTCAATGCCAACCTGCCCGGCGCCAGTCCGGAAACCATGGCCTCCTCGGTTGCCACACCCCTGGAACGCCAGTTCTCGACCATCGCCGGTCTGGACTCCATGACCTCGACCAACGGCCAGGGCGTCTCGATCATCACCCTCAAATTCACGCTGGAAAAGAGCATCGATTCGGCCGCCCAGGATGTGCAGGCGGCCATCTCCAAGGCGGCCCGCCAGCTCCCCCAGGACATGCCCAGCCCCCCCTCCTACCAGAAGGTCAACCCGGCCGACCAGCCGGTGCTCTACCTGGCCCTGAGTTCTCCGACGCTGCCGCTGTCGGAGGTGAACGAGTTTGCCGATACGATCATCGCGCCGCGCATCTCGATGATCAACGGCGTGGCCCAGGTGCAGGTCTTCGGTTCCCAGAAATATGCGGTGCGGGTACAGCTGGATCCCAAGGCCTTGCTGAGCAGGAAGATCGGTCTGGACGAGGTGGCGGCAGCTCTGGCCAAATGGAACGTGAATCTGCCGACCGGAGGATTGCAGGGTGCCAAACAGGCCTTCACGATCCAGGCCACCGGTCAGCTGTATGATGCGGATGCCTTCAAGCCGCTGATCGTGGCCTACCGTGGCGGCGCAGCGGTGCGGCTGCAGGATATCGCCATTGTCTCCAACAGCGTCGAGAACGATAAGATTGCGGCCTGGTACAACACCAAAGGGGTCTCGACCCGGGCCATCGTTCTGGCCATCCAGCGTCAGCCCGGTACCAACACCATCGAGGTGGTGGACAGCATCAAACAGCAGATGCCCGGTTTCCGCAGCCAGCTGCCCGGCGCGGTCGAGCTGAACACCCTCTTCGACCGCACCGACACGATCCGTGA